>NZ_JACJFH010000050.1:0-35141 GCF_014164495.1 Pseudoalteromonas sp. SG41-5
GCGTCTCTTAACCTCTTTGCGAATGAATAACTAAAAATATTTTGCACAAAGAGAAGACATTAGAATATTTTTAACAGCGCGGTGGCAAGCCACTCGCCTACAAGTTATTAAGCACCAAAGTAACTCTATACTCTCGTAGGCGACACAAACACTTAAAAGCAAAAAACCGCTCAATGAGCGGTTTTTTAAACGTAAACTTAGATTTATACCTATGGCATAGCGTCTAAATCTGCGCCTTCTTTTTCGATAACTTCTGGTATTAAGTCTTCTTTACTTACGCCCATCGCAATCGCAACGGCACTAGCAACATAAATCGAAGAATAAGTACCAATAAACACACCAAATAACAGCGCTGTAGCAAAACCATGAATAGTTTGACCACCCCAAGCAAACAAGGCGATTAATACTAAAATAGTGGTAATTGAAGTTACTAGAGTACGGTTAAGTGTTTGCGTTAATGAAATATCAATGATCTCAACAGTATCGTCGATACGCACTTTGCGGAAGTTCTCACGAATACGGTCAGATACAACGATAGTATCATTAAGAGAGTAACCTATTACCGCCAGTATTGCCGCCAATATGGTTAAGTCGAACTCTAACCCTAATACTGAAAACAAACCTAAAGTAATGATTACATCGTGTAAAAGTGCCGACACTGCGCCTACCGCAAAACGCCACTCAAAGCGAAATGCCACATAGATCAAGATACAAATAAGCGCAGTTAACATGGCAAGGCCACCCTGCTCTTTTAAGTCTTCACCTACACTTGGGCCAACAAACTCAATTCGACGCATTACTACGCTATCATCGGCTTTTTTAAGTGCATCAATTACTTGGTTACCAATTACTTCGGCTTTAACATCATCACCGCGTGGTGCTAAGCGAACCAAAATCTCTTGGCTTGAACCAAATAATTGTACTGATGCATCTGCAAAACCATTTTCAGCTAACACTGAACGTACTTTCTTTAAGTCTGCTGGTTGTGCAAAACCGACTTCTACAGCAGTACCGCCCGTAAAATCTAAGCCAAAGTTTAAACCTTTAACGAAGAACGATGCGAACGATGCCAAAATAAGTAGCGTTGAGATGCTCATAGCAACTTTGCGCAGCGACATAAACCCTAAAGTTCTGCCGCCTAATTTTAAAATTTGCATATCTGCTCCTTAAATTGACAGCTTATCAATGCGCTTACCACCAATACATAAGTTGATTACCGCACGGGTACCAACAATGGCTGTAAACATTGAGGTGATAATACCTATCGCAAGTGTCACTGCGAAACCAGCAATTGGGCCTGTACCCACTGCGAACAAGATAATCGCAGCAATTAAGGTGGTAATATTGGCATCAAAAATCGTACTAAAAGCACTATCATAGCCATGATGAACAGCCTGTTGCGGACTACGTCCATCGGCCAGCTCTTCGCGAATACGCTCAAATATTAGTACGTTGGCATCAACTGCCATACCTACCGTTAGTACGATACCAGCAATACCTGGCAGTGTTAGTGCAGCGCCTGGGATCAACGACATAACACCCACAATCAATACTAAGTTAGCTGCTAAGGCAATATTAGCGACTAAGCCAAAACCTTTGTAATAAACTAACATAAAGATCAGTACAAACAGGAAGCCTAAAGCAACCGCCGTCATACCTGCTTCGATATTTTCTTGACCTAAGCTTGGCCCTACCGTGCGCTCTTCAACAATTTGAATTGGCGCAACAAGTGCTCCAGCACGTAGTAATAAACTTAAGTTATGTGCTTCTGCAGGGTTATCAATGCCGGTGATTCGGAACGAACGATCAAGACGCGCTTGTATAGTTGCAACGTTGATCACTTCTTCCACCTTAATTGGTGGTAGCGCTTTACCGTTTTCGTCTGTTTTACCAGAGGGCTTATACTCTATAAATACCGTCGCCATACGCTTGCCAATAGCACGCTTAGTGAAAGCATTCATTTTCGCGCCGCCTTTGCTATCAAGGCTAATACTTACTTGCGGACGTTGGTATTCATCGGCACCCGATTGCGCACCAGTAATGTGACTACCTTCGAGAATAATGCGTTTTTTAAGTACCACTGGGTAGCCATCACGGCTCATGATCATTTCAGTACCAGGCGGAATACGCCCTTGCGCTGCTGCCGTTGGATCGGCATTTTCGTCTACTTCACGAAACTCAAGGGTTGCTGTAGCCCCCAAAATCTCTTTCGCACGCGCAGTATCTTGAACACCTGGTAGCTGCACAATAATGCGCTCTGCACCTTGACGTTGTACGTTAGGCTCAGCAACACCGATTTGGTTAATACGGTTACGGATAATGGTTTCGTTTTGCTTGATAGCATAGTCACGAATTTCTTTGAGTTTTTGCTCGCTGATGGTGGCATAAAACGCGTTATCGTTAGAGCTATCATCAATGTAGTTGTGTAATGGGTAGCGTGACTGTAAAAAACGCTCTGCCGCATCTTTATCTTCTGCGCTGCGCATCTCCACACGAATACGTTCAGTACCAGCTACACGACGTACCGTGCGATAGCGTAGTTTTTCTTCACGTAAATCACTTTTATAGTCTTGATCCATTTGTTCCAGCGCGTTATCAACCGCTGTCACCATGTCAATTTCCATCGTAAAGTGAACACCGCCACTTAAATCCAAGCCCAATTTCATTGGATTGCCGCCAAGGGCTTTTAACCAATGAGGTTGCGCCGGGGCCATGTTAATGGCTGAGATGTAATCGTCGCTCAATGAATCACGCAATAAATCTTGCGCTTTAAGCTGCTCTTCAACATTTTTAAAGCGGATCAACACTTGACCGTTTTCGAACTTAACTGATTTTACGGTAACATTGTGCTCTTTGAGGGTCGCATTTACTTTGTCTACTACAGCTAGATCTGCATCAGTTCCTTTAGTACCTGAAATTTGTATGGCCGGATCACGACCATACAAATTAGGAGAGGCATATAAAAGACCTACCGCAATCACAGCTAGAACAAGTAAATACTTCCATAATGGAAACTTGTTTAACACGTGGGCGTCCTTATTATTATAGCGACTTCATTGTGCCTTTAGGCAATACTGCTGACACTGCTGATTTTTGTACAGTTACTTCAGCTTGATCGTTAAGTGAAATAACGATGAAATCTTTATCGTCAGAGATTTTAGCGATTTTACCCACTAAACCACCTTGAGTAAGAACTTCGTCGCCTTTTGCCATCGCATTCATCAGCGCTTTATGCTCTTTTACACGCTTAGCTTGTGGACGGTAAATCAAGAAGTAAAATACTAAGCCAAAGATAGCTAGCATGATCAACATCTCATAACCACCACCGGCTGGCGCTGCACCTGCCGCACTTGCGTGGGCGTTTGAAATAAATAAACTCATAACACTTCCTCTTTAATTTTTAAATTTAATTTGTGGTATCTGCAAGCTCTGGCACTTCTTGGCCGCGGCGTGCATAAAAATCATTTACGAATTCATCTAACTTACCGTCACCGATCGCATTACGTAAACCTTCCATAACGCGCTGATAGTAACGTAAGTTATGAATTGTGTTTAGTCGTGCACCTAAAATTTCGTTACATTTATCAAGATGATGTAGGTACGCGCGCGAATAGTTCTTACAAGTATGGCAATCACACTCAGGATCAAGTGGGCCGGTATCTGTTTTGTGCACAGCATTACGAATTTTCACAATGCCACCAGTTATAAATAAATGTCCATTACGCGCATTACGAGTTGGCATTACACAGTCAAACATATCGATACCGCGACGAACGGCTTCAACTAAGTCTTCAGGTTTACCTACACCCATAAGGTAACGGGGTTTGTTCTCTGGCATTTTATAAGCACAGTGATCAAGAATGTTAATCATCTCATTTTTTGGCTCACCGACCGATAAACCACCGAGTGCGTAGCCATCAAAACCAATTTCTTCAAGACCTTGTTGTGACTGAGCACGCAACTCCGGATACATACCACCTTGGATAATACCAAATAAAGCTGATGGATTGTCACCGTGACCTTCTTTTGAACGCTTAGCCCAACGAAGTGATAACTCCATTGAATCTTTAGCTTCTTTTTCGGTGGCAGGATAAGGCGTACATTCGTCAAAAATCATTACGATGTCTGAACCTAAATCACGCTGCACTTGCATGGCTTTTTCTGGTGAAAGCATAATTTTTTCACCGTTAACAGGCGAGCTAAACAATACACCTTCTTCGGTAATTTTACGCATTGCGCCTAAGCTAAACACTTGAAAACCGCCTGAGTCGGTTAAAATTGGTTTATCCCAATTCATAAAACCATGTAATCCACCATGCTGCTTGATGATTTCAGTACCAGGGCGAAGCATTAAATGGAAGGTGTTACCTAGGCAAATATGCGCACCAGTGTCTTTGACTTCATCTGGGGTCATACCTTTGACAGTACCGTAAGTACCTACTGGCATAAATGCTGGCGTTTCGACTACGCCTCTATCAAAAATCAAGCGGCCGCGGCGGGCTTTACCGTCTGTACGGTCTAATTCAAACTTCATATCATCCTCAAATGTCAGAAAAACAGTCCAACAAGCTATAATTTAACCGCTCGATTCTACCCTTTTTGTAAAACCATTACTATTAATTGGGCTCAAAGCTGAAATTAAAAGTGCAAAAATCAAAACTAAAAAGCCCAACGCAATGCTGGGCTTTAAGTGCTTTTATAGAAAAAACTATTTACGGGTTAAAAACATCGCATCGCCGTAGCTAAAAAAGCGGTATTTTTGTGCAATTGCAGTTTGGTATGCACTCATAATATTATCTTGCCCAGCAAATGCACTAACCAACATGATCAATGTCGATTCTGACAAGTGAAAATTAGTGACCATGGCATCAACTACGTTAAATTGATAACCTGGGTAAATAAAAATATCGGTGTCACCAAAGTAACTGGCTAATTGGCCGCCATGTATCTTAGCTGCTGATTCCAATGAACGTACCGAAGTTGTGCCTACCGCAATCACTCTGCCGCCGTTAGCTTTGGTTGCAGCGACTGCTGCAACAACATCATCAGGCACTTCAATGTATTCGGAGTGCATTATATGATCATTAACCGAGTCTACGCGCACCGGCTGGAATGTGCCAGCGCCAACATGCAAGGTAACAAATGCCATGTTTACACCCTTGGCTTTTAATGCAGCCATGAGCGTATCGTCAAAATGTAGACCGGCAGTTGGCGCTGCAACCGCGCCAGGTTTTTCACCGTAGACTGTTTGATAGCGTTTGCGGTCTTCGTCAGTATCTGGACGGTCAATATAAGGCGGCAGTGGCATATGACCAATATCGTTTAAAATTTCCAGAACGTTTTGCTCACCTGTAAACTCTAGTTCAAACAATTCGCCATGACGACCCACCATAGTCGCCTGCGCTTTACCTTCGAGAATAAGTTCTGTACCTGGTTTTGGTGATTTACTGGCGCGTACATGAGCCAGCACGCGATGCTCATCAAGCACGCGCTCTACCAGCACTTCAAGTTTACCGCCAGATGCTTTTTGGCCATACATACGAGCAGGGATCACTTTGGTATTATTAAATACCAACAAGTCATTTTCATTTACTAAATCAAGAATATCGCTAAATATTTTATGTTCTACAGCGCCACTTGGGCCATCTAAGGTTAATAAGCGACTGCTGGTTCGATCCTGTTTAGGAAAACGAGCAATTAATTCATCAGGTAAGTCAAAGCTAAAATCAGCCACGCGCATAGGATATATCCAGATCAAAAAAGTCGCGCCAAGTTTAACTGTATCGTGCTATTAGCTCAACCAACGGCTTTAATTAAAATACAATGGAATGTTCTCTTGTGGTTCGAGACAAATGGCATTATTCTACTCAACTTGATTAGAGCTAGGTTGATAAGAGGTGTGACATAAATGGCTAAGCAGCTAACTTTGCTGATCTTAAACGCCAGTGTCGCTGAGCGTCAGGCTGTTAAGTCAACCTTAAATCGGCTCAATGTATTTACTTTCCTTGAAGTGGCCGATAGCCAACAAGCCCTCGAAATTCTTAAATCTCAAGCGGTCGATGTCATTATTACCGGTCTAAATGTTGGTAAAATCGATGGCTGGCGATTTTCTCGGATGATCCGTTCAGGGTTATTAAAAACCCCAAAAAACACACCAATTGTGCTTACTCCGCCTATCTATTGTGAGCGAATAGCCGAAACGACAGCACGCAGTTATGGCATAGATGCGGTATTACCATTTGAACGCCAAGATATGCTGCCACAGGTACTGGCAAATGTATTATCAACGCATTTAGAAAAAAGCAGTCGCTTAGATTTGTTGCTGCTCGAAACCGACAGTAGTAAAGCCGCCGAAATAACGCAACAACTACAGCTAAACTTTGCCTGCACCCATGTTTCTAGTAATAAACAAGCATTATCAATCTATTTGCAGCAAAAGTTTGCCATTGTGTTACTTGATGCAACCGCAGCACACGCAGGAGCTGCCAGTCAATTAGTTGAAGAGATTTTACAACACAACCCAAAACAAGCCATTGTAACTATTATTGATACAAAAGATGCCGATCATGCTGAACAACTATTGCTTTCAGGGGTTACTGATTTTATTCGTGCACCGTATGAACAAACCTTGTTAAGTAAAGTATGCGACCATGCTGCGCGCCGTGAAGATTTTATGGTCAGTTATGCAGAGTTTGCACAAAAAGTAGAACAGCTAAGTCAAAGTCAAAGCCGCTATAAGGAGCTATTTTCAGCCCATCAGCGGATACTATTACATCTTAATACTGTGGTGCTTGAATTTGATCAACAAGGCCGCATTCGTTTTATCAACCCTGCGTGGGAAGCACTCAGTGGGTTTGGCATAAAACAAACCTTGAGCAAAGCACTCTCTGACTTTTGTATCAATGATTGCAAAGATAAACTACTGCAAACAATTAGCAGTATTTTGCATGGCGGTGCCTTGCAACAGCAGGTTGAAGTGCAAATTATTCATAAAGATGGTCAAGCTATTTGGGTTGAGTGCCGCTTACAACTAATCAAAAACAGCAGTAATGCTGCCACGATCACCGCCACAATAGATAATATTCATGAGCGCAAACAAGCTGAATTACAGCTGCGCCATTTAGCGCTTCATGACACCTTAACCGGCTTACATAACCGCTATTATTTTGATCAACAACTCAATCGAATTTGCCAGCCGCAACGCACTAATGGCGACATAGAACACGCTTTAATTTATATTGACCTCGATCATTTTAAAATAATTAATGACAGTAAAGGTCATCAACAAGGCGATATAGTTCTTAAAGAAGTTGCGCAACTATTTAACGCCAATATCAGTGATGAACACTTAGTGTGTCGCATTGGTGGTGATGAATTTGCGGTGATCTTAAATAATATGAATCTGCTTGATGCACACTTGATAGCTGAAAGTATTTGTATGGCTATTGAAGGTCACCAGTTTAAATCTGAAGAACAAGTTTATTCAATTAGCTGCTCAATTGGCTTAACGCAAATAACAGCAGCGAATCATGATCCGAGTGAATGCTTAAAACAAGCTGATATTGCCTTGTACGTTGCTAAAAGCTTAGGCCGTAATTTGGTTCATTGTTACTCTAAAGAAGATGCCAGCCATAACACTTTGCAAGCTGGATTAGAGTGGGGACACAGTATTCGCCAAGCATTGCAACAAAACCAAATTGAATTGCATTACCAGCCGATTTGGGACTTTAAACATGGTGGTGTCGCTTATTTTGAAGCACTGTTACGCTTAAAACTCGACGGTGAACTGGTTTATCCAAACCAATTTATTCCGTCACTTGAATTATTGAACGACACTTACTTAATGGATCAATGTGTGATCAGCAATGCAATTTCTGCCATTGCCGCTAACCCTGAACTAAATCAAGTTGCGATAAACCTATCTGCGCAATCGTTTTTAGATGAACGCCTATTGCCACATATCGAATCGACCCTTGAAAAGTGCGATATCAGCCCTACCCGGGTTATTTTTGAGATCACCGAGTCCGCCAGTATCAATAATTTAACTGCCACTCGTGCGATGATCGAAAAGCTCAATCGCTTGGGCTGTCATTTTTCAATTGATGACTTTGGCACTGGCTTTAGCACCTTTAATTATCTTAAACAGCTGCCAGCTCAACATGTAAAAATAGACGGTTCGTTTGTTCGCGATATGCTCAATGATCCAATCGACTTGGCGTTAGTTAAAGCAATAAATGATATTAGTCGCTCGCTCAATAAGCGTTCAGTTGCTGAATATGTTGAAAATGAAGAGATCTTTTTAGCACTAAAAGAAATAGGTGTTGATTATGGCCAAGGCTACTTTATTTCACGCCCGGTGCCCGTAGAAAAAATCAAACATCAGTTACAAAAAATTTATCAAAACAAAACTTTTTACGAACAACCACCTAGCTAAAATAGCGAACTTTTCATACAAATCTACGCATTTTTTTACTTCCATCTTGTGATAACTCATCTATACTTTGCTCATCGGGCGATAAATGTCTTGTGATTATGATGATAATCGAAATTTCACATGACATCGTTAAATCATAGCAACATGCCACTCACAAACTAACATGTTGTTATTAGTATCATTGTCAATTTATGGAGTGAATTATGATGCAATTAATAGTGTTACTATTAGCGGTAAACTTAGGGATAACTTACCAATGCTATCGATATGCCAGTATCAAAGGTTACCCGGTTGTAACTTTTACCTGCTTAGGTTTGATCCCCTACTTTAACTTAGTGGTGTGGGTTTATTTGTTATTTTTACCAGATATTACGCCATTCAATAAACAGTTTGAATATGAAGGGCATAACGAAAAGCAGCCTTTATAATACGGCTGCTTGTTGGTCAGGGATAAGTTATTAATTGAGCTCAGTTAATATCAGCTCGGCTAATTAAAATTGGTAGCTAATAGCTTTTTTAGTCAGTTCGCTGGCTTTGATATCGCCGGCGACACACTTTTTAATATCTGATTTATTAAATACTTTTATTAAACTCGTATTTTTATCGCCGAGCCCTTTAAGAACAAAACTCACATGCTCGTCGTTTGGCAGACTACGTAAACCACTACCGTAATCACATAACGTAAGACTGATACTTGTGCTTACTTGCTCCAGTAACTGTTGTTGCTCTGCGGCTTGTTGTTGCTCACGCTCTGCATGCTTTGCATTGATATTTTGCCGTAGCTGTTGCTGCTGTTTAGTGAGTCTAGTTTGTTGTTTTTCCAGCTTCGCGATATCTTTTTCTAACGCTTTTTTGCGTTGTTCAAGCTGTTTCTCTTCGGCGCTATTATCATGGCGGCTGGCAAACTCTAAATCGCGCTTTTCACGCTCTAAATCTCGCAACTTTCGGCCCACATCACGCTCTTGCTCTGCAATTTCGCGCACTTGTTCTGCGCCTTCACGCATTAGCTCCATCGCTTGTTGATAAGCTTCTCGTGATGATTCAACAACATCTTCGGTAATAAACTCTACTTGATCACTGATAATTTCAATATCCATATTAGCAAAATCAATTTCAGGCAGTGGTGGTAACGGCGCATTAGGTGCGTTACTAAAAATAGTCTGCCAGCGGCTAGAGCCTCTTACGCCCAGCTCAAATACCACTCCCTGCTTAACAAAATAGTTGGCTTGAATCGCACGGATCCTTTTATTGGTATCTTGCTTTAACGCGCTGCTTAAAATGTTTTCCATTATTGCTACTTCACGCTGTATTGATGCCAACTCCGCTGGTTCTTGCGCAGATACATTAGCACTTAAACACCCAAGTATGGCCATTATGGCGCTGCTGATAAGTTTTTTATTCATGCTCTATACTCCTAATTTTTCGCAATCGCGGCTGTAGGCTGCTCTTGTACTTGTTCGGCTAAATCATTTAATTGCATCCGTAGATACGCTTGATCTTGAGCTCGCTGGGTTTTGATGTAAGTAATTAAACTGGCAATATCTTCTTGGCGTTCAACTCGTCCTGTTGCAATGGCCTCTTTTGCTAATTGATACATCTGCTGTTGCTGCAATTGATTTTGCGCAGTAATAATTTTTTGCATTTGGTCAATTTGCTTTTGTTGAGACTGCAATAAATGTGTTTGTTTCGTTACTTGTGCAAGTAACCCCTGCGCATCTGATTGCGGTAAAACTAAAAAGATTAACGAACAAACCAATACTGATGCTGCAACAGCCCACGTTCCAGCGACGCTAAACACACGCACAGCAGAGAACTGCGATATTGTTGATTGGCGATCCCAGATTGGTACAGGTACAGCCTTATAGTCACGGCTATGCTGTTGCCATACTTGCGCTTGGCTCATCAACGCTGCATACTCGGGAGCATTTTCGAGCTGCTGCAATTGTTTATCGCTCAAAACTTTACCATCTAACCATTGCTCAAAAAGCGACTCTAAACTAGCCATCTACGGCCTCCAAATGAACTTTTAATTTTCCTAATGCACTGTATAACCGCGACTTAGCAGTATTAGTTGAAATATCTAATTGCTCAGCAATCTCTTCAAAGGTGCAATGCTGGAAAAATTTCAACTCCACCACTAAACGCTGCTCCCACGGTAACTTATTCAACATACTTTTTAATTGCTGATGCTGGGCCTGAGCTACACTATTGCCTTCTAATTCACTGTGTTCACAGGCCTGTTCTGGCACATCATCTAAGCTCTGATAATGCTTGCGACGGCGGTAGTATTCAACGCTACGCCGATGCACAATTTGAAATACCCAAGTATTAAAACTCGACTCACCACGAAAGTTCGGCAGACTTTTATACACCGAAATAAACACCTCTTGCATTAAGTCCATGGCATCATCTGGGTTACTTAGCATCCGCAAACAATAGTTATAAACTTGGCTTTCATGCTGCTTAACCAGCTTAAGCCAGGCGCGCTTATTTCCTTGTTGTGCTTTGGCGATTAATGTTTCTATTGATTGAAAAAACACGATTCTCGATGCTTAGTTATTTTACTTATGAGGTTAGTCGATAGAGTGAAGCAGATAGTTTGGAAAAGATAAAAATAAATGAAAATAAATAAAAAAGCTCACCTAAATGAGCTATTCATCCGTCATTAAACGGCATTGTTGCTTTAAAAAGCTTTCTAGCATTTGGCTAAATAAACGAAAATCTCGAATACGACCGGTTGTTTTGCGCCACAGAATGCCAATATCGCGGTATGCGTCACTTTGTGAGGGAGTGGCAAGCATGTTTTTGTTCGCTAAAATACCCGCGTTAATCGCCATTTGCGGTAAGAAAGTCACACCGAACTGGTGCTCAACCATGCTAAGTAAGGTGTGTAAGCTCGCCGCTTCAAACGGATTGATACAGCTTGAACGATTTAAATGACAAGCACTTAATGCGTGCCCTGTCATACAATGTTCTCGCTCTAATAAGAACACGCTGGCTTCCGGTAACAAGTTAAAATCTTCTATATTCTTAGCAGGTAAATAGTCTTTATGATGTACTAAGCAAAAGTGATCTTGCGCGAGTACTTGAGTATGAAATTTATCAGTATCGTAAGGTAGTGCCAACAGCGCCATATCGATATGGCCATGCTCGAGTTTATCTAACAAGCTATCACTGGTGTCTTCAACCAGTACCAACTCTAAATCGGCAAACTGTTGCTGACAAAGGTGGTAGAGAGGTGCCGCAATAAAACTAGCAATCGTTGGAATAACTCCAAGTGTGAGCGTACCGCTTAGCGGTGTTAAATGGCTTTTAGTCAGCTCTCTAACACTTAGCGTATCGTCAATAATTTTGCGTGCCCGCTCTACTACCTCTTCGCCGATAGCTGTGAACATCAAACTACGATTTTCACGCTCTATGAGTTGGCAACCGAGTGTTTCTTCAAGGGTTTGAATTGCACTGCTGAGTGTTGATTGACCAATAAAACACGCACTTGCGGCGCGGCCAAAATGTTGATGCTGATGAACTGCCAATAAATACTGCAGCTGTTTAATACTTGGTAAGTTCGTCATACTTTTTGTACCCACAAATAAAAAGACCCCAACACCAAGGGCGTTGAGATCTTTTCAAGCTAAAAGTCTGTAATACTTAAAGACTGCTGGATTTAAACTCCAAAGGCAGTTCTCAGTATGTAGAAAATAACAATAGCAAGGGCAGCGCCAACTGGCAATGTAATTACCCAAGAAACTACAATGTTTCTGATCACACCCATATTAAGTGCAGCAATTCCACGTGCCATACCTACCCCTAATACCGCGCCAACTAAGGTTTGTGTAGTAGAAATTGGTAAGCCTGTTCCCGATGCAATTACAACTGTAGAAGCAGCAGCTAATTCAGCAGCAAAACCACGACTTGGTGTTAAATGCGTAATGCCTTCACCAATCGTTTTAATTACTTTTTTGCCTAAAATTGCAAGGCCTGCAACAATACCGAAACCACCCAGTGGTAAAATCCACCATGCGATTGTCGCTTGCTTAGCTATCTCACCGTTATTTTCAACAATGTTTACAACTGCAGCCAACGGACCAATAGCGTTAGCCACGTCATTAGAACCATGAGCAAATGCCATACAACATGCGGTTAATACCATTAAGATAGCAAACACTTTCTCAACGTTATTAAATTGCATTTTCTTATCGGCTTTTGGATCAATCTTTAACCGAGAAATAACGATTTTACCAATAATACCAACAATAACAGCAATACCGATTGCTAATGCATAACCTTCAACAGCACCTAAATTAATACCAATGTGCTTTAAACCTTTCTTGATGGTTACTAAAGACATGATAAAACCGGCTAAACCCATGTAAATAGGCACATAGCGTTTGGCATTATTAAGTGGTGCCTCGGTGTCAAAAATTAACTTTTGCGCACTCATAAATATTAAGTAGGCAATAAACCCTGAAATCGCCGGGGTAACAATCCAACTCCCCACAATACCTGCAACTTTGTCCCATTGAATCGCTTCGCTGCCAACTGCAACTAAAGCAAATCCGATGATAGCACCAATAATTGAATGCGTGGTTGATACCGGCCAACCTAAGAATGAAGCTATTAGCAACCAACTACCCGCTGCAAATAATGCCGAGATCATCCCTAATACCATAAGTTCTGGCAGGTCTAAAAACGGCGTAGAATCGATAATGCCTTTACGAATTGTCGATGTTACTTCGCCGCCAGCTAAGTAGGCGCCTGCAAATTCAAAAATCATCGCTATAAAAATAGCTTGTTTAATAGTTAATGCTTTTGAACCTACCGATGTGCCCATCGCATTAGCAACGTCATTCGCGCCAATACCATAAGCCATAAAAAAACCGACTGCTGCGGCAATTAAAATTAATACCGTGCCATAAGATGCAATGATATCCATTGTGTAACCCTAATCTTTCGTTATTGAACTGAGTGTAAATTACCGAGCTAACATCAGCTCAAGACGCGAACCAACGCGTTCTGCGATATCCGCAAGCTCGCCGACCCATTCGATGATTTTATATAAAAACATTACATCTACAGGATTGAGTTCATCTTCGACGTCACGTAATTGGCGACGTATTATGATTTGCATATCATCCGTGTCTTGTTCAATTGCATCCAATTCAACGAGCATTTTTTCTACTAAGGTCACTTCACGACCTTTAAAACCAGTTTCTAGTAACTCATCCAACTCATTGATTGCGTTTGATGCTTGTTTAGTTGCATCAACACAGCGAGTTACATAGGCTAAAAAGTTAACTTGAATTTCTTTTGGAATGGTCATCTCACGACCAATTACACGACCAGCAATGTCTTTTGCTTTATTAGCAATTTTATCTTGCTGGGTGACGAGTTCGAGCAGATCTGTACGCTCTACCGGCATAAATAAACCGCGCGGTAATTGTAAACGTATATTTCTTTTCATGTCGTCGGCTTCACGTTCTAAAGTACGAATGTTCAAGCGAATCTCTTCTGCTTGTTGCCACTCTTCTTTAAATACATGATTGAAAAAAGGGATCAAAGCTTTACTTGCTTGATGTACCTTCTTGATGTGATCTTCCATTGGCTTTATAGGAGATTTTGCGAATACCCCTAAAAATGCGTTTGTAGGCATAACTGACCCTTAAATCAAATTAGTATGCTTTGCGGCGTGAATTTTACAGCATTCACCGCGATTGTGAATGCTTTTATTACATCACAGCTGCCGCTACAGCATTATAATTATAACGAAAACATGAAAAGCGACCATTGGCCGCTTTAATAAAACAAGACGGTATCAAAAAATCTATAACGATTTTTCTATATCCTCTTGAGATGTATGACGAATATCTTTGCCATTAACAAAGTAAATAATGTATTCAGAGATATTTTGACAACGGTCGCCAATACGTTCCAATGAACGTACCGACCAAACTAAATCCATAATTTTTGGAATTGAACGTGGATCTTCCATCATATAGGTCATAATTTGACGAGTAATTGCTTCATACTCACGGTCAACCTTGGCATCTTCTTTGTGTACTTCAAATGCTTTTTGTACATCCATACGTGCAAAAGCATCGAGTACATCATGCAGCATTTTTGAAACTTGGCGACCCATATTTTCGATGTTAACTAATAAATCTTGCTGATCTTTAGTAAATGAATCTAGCGCAACTTTAGCAATACGCTCAGCCTCATCGCCAATACGCTCTAAATCGGCAATGGTTTTAGCAATCGCGACTACTAAGCGTAAATCACTTGCAGCTGGCTGACGACGAGCAATGATACGGGTACATTCCTCATCAATATTTACTTCCATGGCGTTTACTTTATAGTCGTTTTCACGCACTTTACGCGCTAACTCAGCATCGCCATTACTTACCGCATCAAGCGCGCTATTAAGTTGCTGCTCAACTAAGCCACCCATGCTTAATACATGGTTGCGAACGTTTTCTAGCTCTTGGTTAAAGCGGCCAGAAATATGCTTATTAATATTGTGTTCCATTGTTTACCTTCTTATCAAAATCGCTAACGTCACCCAAAAACAGTTTGACTCAGCCTAGCCGTAACGACCGGTGATATAATCTTCCGTTTTCTTTTTCGTTGGGGTAGTAAATAACGTATTGGTATCTGAGTACTCTATTAATTCACCCATGTACATAAAGGCCGTTTGATCAGAAACCCGCGCTGCTTGTTGCATGTTGTGGGTTACGATAACAACGGTAAACTTATTTTTTAAATCGTTGATAAGCTCTTCAATTACCAGTGTTGAAATAGGATCCAATGCTGATGTTGGCTCATCGAGTAATAATACTTCAGGCTCAATGGCGATAGAGCGTGCAATCACTAAACGTTGCTGCTGACCACCTGACAAACCAAATGCGCTATCGTGAAGCCGATCTTTTACTTCATCCCACAGTGCCGCGCCTCGCAGTGACTGTTCAACCACCTCGTCTAATTTACGTTTTTCTTTGATACCTTGTAAGCGTAGGCCATAAACCACATTTTCGTAGATTGATTTAGGAAACGGGTTCGGACGCTGGAATACCATACCAACATTACGACGCAGCGCTGCAACATCTACCTTTTTGTCATAGATGTTTTGTCCGTGTAGTAAAATTTCACCTTCAATACGGCAAATATCAACCAGATCATTCATACGGTTAATACAGCGCAATAACGTAGATTTACCACACCCTGATGGTCCGATAAATGCGGTTACTTGGCCTTTTGGAATATTCATATTCACTGAGCTAAGCGCTTGTTTTTCACCATAGTAAAGATCTAAGTTTTTGATCTCGAGTGCCGTTTGCTCGGTGCTTAAATTGTCTAAGTCCAATTTCAAACTCGTGCTTGATTGGTTTACTTGTGGAGCGACTGTAATCATGTTTGTTACCTATAGAATCTTTACTAATTATTGATCAAGCGATCTAAATTTTTCACGTAAATGGTTACGTATGCCTATCGCGGTGATATTCAGTGTAATAATTACTGATACCAATAAGAATGCGGTGGCATACACTAGCGGACGCGCCGCTTCAACATTTGGGCTTTGGAAGCCAACATCGTATATATGAAAACCTAAATGCATGAACTTTCGATCTAGATGAAAATACGGGAAGTTACCATCGAGCGGTAATGTCGGTGCCATTTTCACCACACCCACTAGCATCAATGGTGCAACTTCGCCGGCAGCACGCGCTACCGCTAATATTAAACCGGTCATAATCGCAGGACTGGCCATTGGCACGATAATACGCCATAACGTTTCAGCTTGCGTTGCGCCCAGTGCTAAAGAGCCATGACGAACCGTACTTGGGATACGTGATAAGCCTTCTTCGGTTGATACAATCACCACAGGCAGCGTTAAAATAGCAAGCGTTAAAGCAGACCAAAGTACCCCTGGAGTACCAAATACTGGACTAGGTGCGGCTTCTGGATAAAACAATTGATCCAAACTGCCACCTAATACATAAACAAAGAATCCTAAGCCGAATACACCGTAAACAATTGAAGGAACACCAGCCAAGTTAATGACCGCGATACGGATCATCTTGGTAACCGCATTTTTAGCCGCATATTCATGTAAGTATATAGCTGCTACAACCCCAAACGGCGTTACGATTACAGCCATCAACATTACCATAAAAACAGTACCAAAGATTGCCGGGAATACACCACCTTCGGTATTAGCTTCACGCGGATCATCTGAAACAAATTTACCTAGTTGAACAAAATAGTGACCTAGCTTTGCAACAAAGCTCATGTCATTAGGAAACCAAAAATCCAAAACCTGATATAAAGGCAAAGTAACAATTTCACCGCGCATATCTTTTACGGTTACCTGATCACGCTTAGCTTGTTTGCGCAGTGCAAATAATTGCTTTTCAAGTACGCCATACTCGGCTCTTAGATCAGCACGCTGTTGCGCAAGCTCAGCCACTCGTTCATCGGTCAATGCATCATCAAGTAAATACGACTTCTCTTGTAAACGTAAACGCTCTAATTGATAGTTAATATGACCAATGTCACCGTTTTGCAAATCAAGAGCTTGCTCATTAAGCTCAACGGCACGTTCAACTAATTCTTCTAATACTTCAGTTTTATTATCGGTAATCACTTGGCCGTCTTTTATTACCTGTTCAACGTAGCCATAAAAGTTACCGTTTTTACTGCGCTCAAATACAGCTAGGGTCGCAGGCATGGTATTTGATTTTATGTCAGTTTCTATTACCCAACGAAAATCTAAATCAACGTATTCACGGTTACCGGTTTTAATTAAATAACGCTCTAGTTGCTCTTTATCATAACCAGATAAATCAACACCGGTTGCCTCAAGGCGCGATTTAGGCACCATTTCACGGTCGTATATTTCACCAATTACAGTTTGCTGCGCAACCGAGCCCTGTAGCTCTAATTGCACGACTTGTGATGGCCAGAAAAAGCTTAACCCTTTCCAAGCAATCATTGCTAATAAACCTAAGACAGAAATCAAACTGATACTTACTGCACCACCTGTCATCCATATCCAAGGAGAACCTGACTTAAACCACTGCTTTAACATGTCGTGTCTCCCACTTACATCGAGCTGTATTTATCACGCAACTGCTGACGCACAAACTCAGCAATTGTGTTGAAAATAAAGGTGAATATGAACAATACAAAAGCGGCTAAGAATAAGATCCGATAGTGTGAACTACCCACTTCCGATTCTGGCATTTCTACTGCGATATTAGCGGCTAAGGTACGCATACCTTGGAAAATACTCCAATCCATTATTGGCGTATTACCCGTTGCCATTAGTACAATCATCGTTTCACCTACGGCGCGGCCTAAGCCCATCATCACAGCAGAGAAAATACCAGGGCTGGCGGTTAATAACACCACACTAACCAAGGTTTGCCATTGTGTTGCGCCTAGCGCCAATGAACCGTTTGATAAATGCTTAGGCACACTAAATACAGCATCTTCTGCGATAGAGAAAATAGTCGGAATAACCGCAAAACCCATCGCAATACCGACTACCAGTGAATTACGTTGATCGAAAGTCAGACCCAATTCGTTAGTCAAATACTGGCGAACATTACCGTCAAACATCCACAACTCAACCACCCCGCTCATCGCAAAGGCTAACCAACCAATCAGTAACAATACTGGTATTAGTAAGATTGAGTGGGCCCCTTCAGGAACTCGGTGACGAAAGCTTTCTGGTAATTTAGTCCACGCAAATGCGGTCGCTAAAATCCCCAGCGGCAGCATAAACAGCAAGCCAACAATCGCAGGTAAATGCTCTTCTATCAACGGCGCAAGCCATAAGCCCGCTAAAAATCCTAAAATTACGGTTGGTAATGCTTCCATAATTTCAACTGTTGGTTTGACTACTTTACGTAATGGACCTGACATAAAATAAGCGGTGTAAATTGCTGCAGAGAGCGCAATCGGCACTGCAAATAGCATCGCATATAAAGCAGCTTTTATAGTACCAAATGAAATTGGCACTAAAGAAAACTTAGCTTCAAAGTCATCACCGGCAGACGTTGATTGCCAAATATAACCCGGCTCTGGATAACCCTCATACCACACTTCTTGCCACAAGGCTGACCAAGTCACCTCAGGGTGTTCATTGTGAATTTCAACCACGGTTAATTTGTCATCAGCTAGAATAAGTGCCGCATTTGAGCGTGGTGCAATAGCAAAGTTTTCAATCGGACCTTCACTGATTTTACCTTGCCATAGTTTTGCTTCACTGGTGGTGTAATACACGCCTAACTCACCATTAGAACTGGTGGTAAAGAACGTACGGCGATAAAACTCAGTGAATATATCTAGCTTAGGCTGCTTTGAGGTTTCAAACGCACGTATTTTCTGATATTCACGGCCATCGTCAGTATTAATTTCAAACCACTGCGAAACTTCACCATTGTCATTCGCTAGCATCAGCGAGTTAGCACCGGCTAATAATTGCGCCGAAACCAAGTTGGCATTTTCTTCATTCGCCGCAAGCATTTGGATCAGCTCAACCTCGCTTGGATTGCGAGTATCGTAAACATAAATTTGATTTGCTGAGCGCACAAAAGTACGGGTGGTATCTGGCGACATTAGTAGTTGGTCTACGCGCCCTTCAACATCAAGTTCAGTGCGTTCAACAACCCATTCAACTTCACCGCTGAACATGTTTTCTTCAGCAACAAAACTGCTAAAAATTACACGCTTATCAGCCGTTTGTGCCACAACAGCGGTTTTATCTTCATAATGGCTAAATGCAAATTGTTTAATGGCAGCACCATTGTCGTCAACCAGCAATGTTTTTTCACCAAGTGGATAACCCAAACGCGGGGTTAATTTACGTTCGTTATTAGGAAAGGTAACTAAGAATTTAGGTGACACTATCATCACCGAACCATTTTCTAGTCCGTATGCGTAATGTCCTTGAAATGGCGCGCTGGATGCAAAACTACTCACTTCGCTGTCAAGTGGCACAACTAAGCTAGCAAGCTTTTTACCAAAGCCCTTTTTCTCAACACTGTAATAATCAACCTTACCTTGTTTGCTCAGTAAAAAAGCAATTTCAGTTTGCTCTTCAATACCTAGGCCAACAATTTGTTCAGCATTACTAAGCGCAAAGCTATCGCGCGTTTCTACTTTCGCTGATTCAAAAATAGGTTGCACAACATACAATAAATAGAAGAATATCAATAGCAAAGCTATCAATACCATAATACCGCCAGCGGTAATGCTAAATTTGGCAAACCGATCTTTAAATAGACGGCTTCTATCCGTATTAAAAGACGGTTTATTCGGATTGGAAGTCATCAAAACACCTATAAATCTTAACGTTGGGTAGATTATATTTCACCAAGATGACAGTATTGTTACAAACGTCATAATTGCTAAGACTTTGTTGTGGTATTCATCATAACAAAACAAACAATGTTTATATTCAATAACTTGAAAAACTTTCAACTTAGTGCTTTATTATTGATAAACAAAAGTTTAGATAATTCAGACTGTAAACTCACACTATTTTACTGTTTTTAAATTGAACTATTGGCAAAAAAATTGGACAAATTTGGGGACTGAGTCAATACTCAATCCGGTTCTTTTTAATCATTCAATAATTTCATGCCTGGGCATTTATTATTTAATTACGGCACTCTTTAGGAATTATCTATATGAAGCAATTGGTTATAACTATTTTGGGACAAGATCGTCCGGGACTTGTAGAAGACATCTCATCTGCAATTTTAAATCATAATGGTAACTGGTTAACCAGTAACTTAAGCCATTTAGCCGGTCACTTTGCTGGCATCATTGAAGTAGCAGTGCCAGCAGAGCATCTGCAAGAATTACAAGATGCATTGCATGGCTTACCACAATTAGAAGTACGGATTGAAACAGGCGCGCATGAATTACCAGACACACCTGCTGAACAGCTTAATTTTGTAATAACTGGCAATGATCGACCAGGTATTATCCAGGAACTAGCCGGAGTATTGCGTCACAAGGGAGCAAATATTACCCACCTAAACTCTAAGCAGCAGAGCGCACCAAACTGGGGGGTACCAATTTTCAGCGCCGTTGCAACAGTTGCTTTGCCAACGGGCATGAATAAAGACGAAGTTGTTGCTGCACTCGAAGCAATTACATCCGACTTAATTGTTGATATTGAAGACGCTTAAGTCACACCTCACAGCCATCTTCTATAGCAAGACAAACATGTCACAAAAGTGACATTTTTGTCATTTTTATGTCATCTAAGTGTTCTATATTTTGTTCAGTTGCTATCCAAGGAATAGAATATGAACGCCTGCGCTGATGTGTCTCAAACGATTAATTATTTTGCCCCAGAGTTAAGTTGGCTGTCTTTTAACGATCGTGTTTTACAAGAAGCTAAAGATAAAAATAACCCGATTATTGAACGTATTCGTTTTTTGGGGATCTTCTCAAACAATTTAGATGAATTCTTCAGAGTTCGGGTTGCCGATGTAAAACGACGCATTCTATTAAATAAACTACCAGATACTAATTTTGATGAAGATGAAATTTTACTGACCCAAATTCAGCAAAAGGTTTTGCAGCTTGGTAAAAAATTTAACGTTATTCATCAGCAAATTCTCCATGATTTAAATACCCACAACATTCATGTTGACCGTCCCGAGCAGCTTAGTGAATTTCATATTAACTGGCTAAAAATATTTTTTCACGACAATGTATTACAGCATATATCGCCAATAATGCTGGATGAAAATAAAGACTTCTCAGATCATATTAACGATACAATGACGTACTTGTTTGTCGAAATGTTTAACGACAAAAGTCATTATGCGATGTTAGAAGTCCCTACCGATCGCGTACCACGCTTTGTAATTTTACCACCCGAAAAAACCCGTCGTCATAAAACTATTGTGATGTTAGATGACATTATTTTGTTTTTTTTAAGTGACGTATTTAGCAGTTTTTTTAGTTTTACTGAGATCCAAGGCTACGCAATCAAGCTGACCCGTGATGCAGAATACAACCTAGATGACGAACTAGAAGAAGGCATTTTAGATAAGATGTCTAAGGGCCTAAAACAGCGTATTTATGCCGAGCCGGTGCGCTTAGTATACGACCAAGCGATGCCCGAGCCAATGCTCAAAGTAATGAAAAAACGCTTAGGTGTTACTCATCACGATGCGTTGATCCCCGGTGGTCGCTATCGTAACTTTAGAGACTTTATTGGTTTTCCCAATGTTGGTCGGCAATATTTAGAAAACAAATCATTACCGGCTTTGCAAAGCACAGCATTTAATAATCATGCCAGTGTGTTTGCTGCAATTAGTCAGCAAGATATTCTACTTTATTATCCATATCATACATTTAATCATCTACTGGAATATGTTCGCCAAGCAGCATTTGACCCTCGAGTAACACAAATTAAAGTAAACATTTATCGTGTTGCGAGTAAATCTCGATTAATTTCATCACTGATCAACGCGGCAAAAAATGGCAAAAAAGTCACCGTTATGGTGGAGCTAAAAGCACGCTTTGATGAACAAAATAATATTGAGTGGGCAAAAGTACTCAGTGGCGCAGGTATTAAAGTTATTTTTGGTATACCAGCTCTCAAAGTACACAGTAAGTTATGTATTATTCATCGTCGTGAAAAAGGTCAAATAGTAAAGTACGCGCACATTGGCACTGGTAATTTTCACGAAAAAACCGCCAAAATCTATACAGACTTTAGTTTATTTACTAAACATCAAGGTATTTGTGACGAAAGTGATAGCGTATTTAAGTTTATTGAAAGCAGTTATAAACCGTTTATGTTCGAACATTTGATGATTTCGCCAGTGAACGCTCGACAGCTGTTGCTTGGTTTAATTCACCAAGAAATAACCCATGTTGAAAATGGTCACACCGGTAAAATAACATTAAAAATAAATAACTTAGTAGATAAAGAACTGGTTGATTGTTTGTACTTGGCCGCTCGTAGCGGTGTTAAAATTCGCATTATTGTCCGTGGTATGTGTTCCTTAGTGCCAGGACTCAATAATTTTAGCGACAACATTCGGGTAATTAGTATCGTCGATCGCTTTTTAGAGCACCCGCGAGTTATGATCTTTGGTAATAATGGGGATGAAAAAGTCTATATTTCATCTGCAGATTGGATGACACGTAATCTTGATCATCGAGTTGAAGTTGGCGTGCCTATTTATGATGAAAAACTAAAACAACTCATTGTTGACGTACTTGAACTGCAATTTAAAGATCGTACCAAAGCGAGAATCATTGATAGCGAACAGAAAAATCATTATGTTAGACGCGGAAATCGTAAAAAAATACGTTCGCAAATAGCTATTTATGATCACTTAAAAAAATGGGAAGGCAATTACAATAATGAATGATTATCCCTCAATTGCTGCGGTTGACTTAGGGTCAAACAGCTTTCATTTAGTGGTCGCAAGAGAAGTGGATGGCTCTTTGCAAATTCTCCACAAAGAAAAACAACGCGTTTACTTAGCCGATGGCTTAGACGACAAAAATCAATTAAGTCAAACTGCCATAGATAGAGCATTAACGATATTAAAGCAGTTTGCTACTACGCTACAAGACTTCCCTGCGAGCAATGTAAAAATTGCTGCAACTTATACATTACGACGAGCTAAAAATATTAATTCATTTTTAACTCAGGCAAATAGAGTTTTTCCTTATCATATTGATGTGATCTCAGGTCAAGAAGAAGCGCGCTTAATCTATCAAGGTGTAGCTCATTATGTTCATCACGATGAAAACCGTTTAGTTATTGATATTGGCGGCGGTAGTACCGAGCTAATTATTGGCAAGCATTTTAAACATAAGCTGCTCTCAAGTCGCAATATGGGCTGCGTAAGCTATACCAAGCAATTTTTTGCCGATGGTATTATTAATGATAAACGCTTTAGCAAAGCACAAATAAAAGCAGAGCAAGAACTTGAGGTTATTTTTGCCAATTACATTAGTGCAGGCTGGCAATCGGTAGTGGGGACGTCAGGCACCATTAAATCAATATTAGCCATGATCAACGCTAATGACCCTGAACAAAAAAATATCACACTGGAGCGATTGCTCGAACTTAAAACTCAGTTTATAGCCGCTAAAACTATCGATAACTTACTTATTGAAGGTTTAAGCCCGGAGCGTCAAGTAAGTATTTGCGGTGGCTTAACTATTTTACTCGCGATTTTTCAGCTGTTTAATATTACCGAAATGGATTACAGCGACTTTTCACTACGTGAAGGTTTACTGCATGAAATGCAGCAAAAGTTAGCGCTTAAAGATATACGCACCAATACCATAGCTAATTTAAGCGAAAGAAACACAATAGATAAAGTACATGCCCAGCGTGTTGCAAATACTGCCGATTGGTTATTCCTACAAGTACAAAAAGAATGGCAGCTCGACTCATTAGATAATCATCAATTATTAGTGTGGGCAGCGCAATTACACGAAGTGGGTTTAGGTATTAACTCATCAGGCTTACACAAACATAGTGCTTATGTTGTTGAAAATAGTCAGCTGCCAGGATTTACTCAACAACAGCAAACATTATTAAGCTGTATGATACGGTTTTACCGTAAAAAAATTCGTTTAGAAGAATTTCCAACTTTACTCTCAGTGCCGCACTTTCAAATATTACAATTAATTGTATTACTCAGACTAGCTATATTATTAAATCAAAAACGCCTTAACGATCAACATCAAGAGTTAGCAGTGTCAGTAAAAGGCAATAGTATGCTATTGCAGTTCCCAGCTGATTGGCTCAATGAACAAACCTTGCTTCATGCTGATTTACAACAAGAGCAAAAATATTTGAAGAAAGTAGGCTTTTTAATCGACTTTGTGTGATTTACAGACATGGCTGAATTTGGATAACATGCGCTATCCAAATTAGATCTTCTATTACATATCCATATGGCGATTAGCACTTTGCATCATTTGCTTTAATCCTTGATGTTCAAGCTCCAGCAATTGAGATAGTTTCTCTTTACCTGTTGGCGTTTCTGCACGACTAAGTAAGTATTGATAAAGATTGATCACCTTTTGATGCTGATCTGATATATAACCTTGCATGGCTTGCTCATCAACACGCGTATCACGGTTTAAATCTGTAAAATTAATCAGTTCAGAGTTTTCAGCAAAGTACTCGTAACAATAAGTATCTAAGGTATTGATCTCCGTGATGGCTTTAAAACCAACTAAATCCTCAGCCAACTTTTTTTCGTACTTAACAAAATAGTCTGCCAGCATTTGGTTATGCTCTGCTAAATCGTCTCTGAGACTAAAAAAATTTGCCGCCATTTGGGTATGAAATAGTACAGTCCAGTCGTACACTTCTTGTATTGTTTTAACTTGCATGTGCGTTCCTTAATTAACCCTAGTAACCATACTCTTGCGTAAAACGTGCCAATAAAAAGTTAAATTAAAACAGAGAGATATTGAAAGTAAATCACCCAAACTCGTATAAGTTACAAGTCATAGGGTAATTTTTATAGAGTGGTGGTACAAAAACGGTGGCTCATATTTAAATTATGACTAATTGATGTGACATAAAACACTCGCAAATTCTAACCTTAGTAGCCAAGTAGCGTTTCATCTTAAAGCATAAGTAAATGCAAAACATGACATCCCAAGTTTGCTGATAACTTAGCTGACAATGTGAAATCTCTACAACCCTTAGCTGGGAATCATAAATAAATTTTACATCGCTATGCTGGTGTAATTTCTAATGTTTACTAATATTCATTTGTTGATTGATGAAAACAGTAAATTATTTCAGCTTGAGCATATGCTCTTTTTATTGGTGGTTAACGCTTTATGGATAAGTATTCCCTTCGAAAAAAAATATTAATTATTACTTTTTTTTGCTTTTTTATATTTTTTATAGCGATGCTAATACAGAGCTTAAATGCATTACAAAAAAATATAGATTCCGCATTACGAGAAGAAATAAATTTAGTCTCAGATGTATTTACAAATGGGGTTGGTGATTGGATGTATGACAGGCGTCAGGCTGTTATTAAACTGTCTAAAGTTATTGCTGACCATCCTGAAGTAAAACCTTATATTTTGCTTGACCAAGTAAAAGAAAGTTTAGGTTTTTCGCTTGTTTACTATGGTAATGAACAAGGAGAAATGTACCGTAACGACCCTAACCTTAATCCACCAAATTATGATCCCAGAGTACGGAGTTGGTACAAAGGTGCATTAGAAGAAAATGGTAGTTTTTTAGCTGCTCCTTTTGTTTCTGCAAGCACCCAAGAATATGTGGTTACTCTTTCAGAGCCAGTGAGAAAGGAAGGTGAGATAGTTGGTGCAGTTGGCGCTAATTTAACTTTAGCTCAATTAACTAAATATATAAATGCTCTCGATGTACCTGGCGATGGATATGCCATCATTGTTGACAAAAGCGATCAAGTTGTTGCTCATCCTGATACAAAAAAACAAAGTACTAAAGCATCAGATCTCGATAAAAGCTTTACGGGTCAGTTGTTAGAAAAGCTAGTGACTAAGCATACTTTAGAAGAAATGACCTTAGATAATCGCGAGCGACTTATTTTTGCACAGGCTATTCCTAACTCCAGCTGGTCAATTATTTTAGTAATGGACAAAGATACTTTATTTGCACCTGTACGAAGCCAGCTTATTACTCAAGTGATCATCAGCACTGCAATGTTAATATTTGTACTGTTTATCATCTCATTTTTGTTAAAAATCATGCTCAAAAACTTAAGTTCTATCACTCAAAATTTAGATGCTATTGCTAATGGTAATGGCGATTTGACAGTTAGGTTAGAAGTGAATAGTGGCGATGAAATAGGCCAACTTGCATCGAGCTTTAACCGTTTTGTTGAACAATTACATGGCATTATAAGTCGACTGAGTGACGCATCAACAATATTGCTAAGTGAAGCTGGTGATGTATCTACAGCAACAAATAAGCAAAACGATAGATTACAGCGTCATCAAAGTGAAATTCATATGGTTGCAACTGCGGTAACTGAAATGGCTGCGGCAACAAAAGAAATCGCTGCTAATGCAGAACAAACTGCACAATCATCACAAAACTGCGTAAGCGTTACAGAGCAAGGCCGTTTTGGCGTTGAGCAAAGTCAAAAATCTACAAAAGTCCTAGCTGATGAGGTCGAAAAAGCGAGCGAAATTATTCGTGATTTGAATAAACACGCGCAAGAAATAACATCAATTTTATCTACTATCAGCGGTATTTCAGAGCAAACAAATTTACTGGCATTAAATGCAGCAATTGAAGCAGCAAGAGCTGGGGAGCAAGGGCGTGGCTTTGCTGTAGTTGCCGATGAAGTAAGGGTTTTATCACAACGAACTTATACTTCGACTCAAGAAATCCAAGGCATGATTGAGTCACTACAAAGCGCAGCACTAAAAGCGGTAGATGCGACTGATAAAGGTAAAGGAATGGCCAACCAAAGTGTTGAAGATGCTCAAAAAGCGAATCAAAGTCTCGGTAAAATATTAGAATCGGTTAGTGTGATAAATGACATGGCAGCACAAATTGCCACCGCCGCTGAAGAGCAATCAGCTGTCACCTTAGAAATCAGTCGCAATACTGAGACAATCCGAGGGGTCGGTGATGAAATGTTTGAAGCAAGCCAATTAGCTGCTGAACAAGCTCAAAAATTACACGACTTAGGAAGACAGATTAACAATGAAGTGAGTAAGTTTAGACTGTGAAGTGAACCTTTAGATTATCAGTAAAATAAACTTAATTTTGAATGCTTAAAAATTAAATTTTAATAAGCAACTGAATAAAAACAAATTTAGTAACAAAAATAATTAGAGGTTTATATGAAATCAGAACTTAGTCCACTTTTTGTAGGGGTTATTCTAACGTCTTTTCTTACTATTACTAGTAATGTAAAAGCAGCTGAGCCAAGTATCAAGGATATAGATTTTTATGCTTCTATACGTTTAGGTGTAGATAATATTGACGCAGGTACATCTGATGATGGGGCTAATGGCCGCGACTTTTTGAGTCGTATAGGTGCTAAAGCGAGTATCAAAATAGATGACAATTTAACAGCAGTCACGAGAGTTGAATATGGCCTGAGAGAAGAGAATGCAGTTGATTTAACTCAAAATAATGGCCCGACTCTTCGTCAAGCCTACGTTGGTTTGAAAGGTGATTTTGGTGAAGTTTATTTCGGGTCTCAAACTTTATTATGGAATACCTATGTTAGAAGCGCTTATTTTTCAGATGGTATAGATACTATTCGACAAGGTAATGTACGAGACGATGATTTACTACAGTATTTTTATAAACAAGGTAATTGGAACTTTGGTGCTGGGTTACAATTTAAAGGGCAAGATGGAAGCTCTGTTGATCAAATGCAATTAGGTGGAGAATATAAGTCTGGACCTTATAAAGTGCAAGCGGCTTGGTCTAAAGATAACCAAGGCGATAATAAAGGTAACCTATATGGGTTGCGTGGTTGGTGGGATGTTAATGATGCTGTGACATTGTCAGCTTTTGTACATAAAGCAACCAACATCTACGATATTTATGGGGGAAGTAGTACTGGAACGGTTCGATTGAAAGATGCTGATGTAGAGGGTAATAAGAATGCAATTAACGCATGTAGCTCTGAAGATAGAACAAGTAGTGGTTTATATGCCAGTTACCTATTCGGTAAAAATAAAATCCATACTCGTTATGCTATAGACAGTTGTGATATATCAGGTGATGTAGATTCCGTTAAAATCGAATATATACGTTATTTGAGTAAAGCTTTAAGGGCTTGGGTAGCATACGAAGACTTAAGTAACGATGAACAACGCAAACCTACTACTAGCTCCGGCAAAGACATGTCTCAATTACAAGCTGGCGTTAGATTTGATTTTTAAACAAGCAAATCTACACATTACCTATCGATTACTTTCAAAAGTATATCAACATTGAATCGTCGCAGTACCCGTTTTACGAGGTTCTGCGACTCTGGTCAAACAAAGTTTGATGGGCTCTGTATTTTTAATTCAACTTACGAATTTAGGCCCCGCTTTCGCCATAACAAATATACGGCTGGCAGTACCAACAATGTTAATACAATCGCGCTGAACATGCCGCCGACCATAGGAGCGGCAATGCGGCTCATTACTTCACTGCCGGTGCCTGTGCCGTAAAGTACGGGGAGCAAACCGATTATAATAGTGGCGACTGTCATCATCACTGGGCGTACTCGCAGGCCTGCGCCTTCGACTATGGCTTGTTTAAGCTCCGCAAAACTAAGCGTTGTACCTGCTAGCTTGGCTTGAGCACACTTTTCTTGGTAGGCTTGATTTAAGTACACCAGCATAATCACGCCAATTTCCACCGCGACCCCGGCAAGGGCAATAAAGCCCACCCCCACGGCGACTGAGAAGTTAAAGCCCTCTAAGTACATTAACCAGATGCCTCCGATCATCGCCAGCGGTAAGGTTGCTATTATAATTGCCACTTCTACAAAGCTTCTAAAGTTGAGGTACAACAACACAATTATAATCGCTAAGGTCAGTGGTAATACATAGGCGAGCTTTTCTTTGGCGCGCTCCATATATTCATATTGCCCTGCCCAGGTTATTGAATAACCTGCTGGTAGCACTAGTTTTTCGTCAAGCACTTTGCGCGCATTGTCGACATAACTACCAATATCAATGCCATCAATATCAATAAAGCTCCAGCCGTTTAAGCGGGCATTTTCGCTTTTTATGCCCGGCGGACCATCTTCAATAAATACGTCAGCCACATCGGCAAGAGCAATGCGTTGCCCTGCAGGGGTGACTATTGGCAATAGCATCAGTTCTTCGGGGGAATCCCGGTAGTCTTGCGGATAACGTAAGTTTACCGGGTAACGCTCTTGCCCTTCGACCGTTTCGGTTACATTCATGCCGCCAATGGCAGTGGCGACCACTTGCTGCACATCAGCAATATTTAAACTATAACGGGCAGCTTTTTCACGGTTGATATCGACCTTGATATAACGCCCACCAGCTACTCGCTCAGAGTAAACGGAAGCCGTGCCGGGTACATCTTTAAGTAACACTTCAATCTGCTGGCCAATTTTTTGAATCTCGCTCAAATTTGGTCCCGCAACTTTAATGCCCACAGGGGTTTTAATCCCAGTTGCCAGCATATCAATCCGAGTTTTTATTGGCATCACCCATGCATTAGTCAGGCCTGGAAACTTCACTAAGCCGTCGAGTTCTTTTTTCAACTTGTCTAAGGTCATGCCTTCGCGCCACTGATCTTTTGGCTTGAGCTGAATAAAGGTTTCAATCATGGTCAGTGGCGCAGGATCGGTTGCTGTTTCTGCCCGGCCGACTTTACCAAACACAGTTAACACCTCTGGCACTGTGGCGATGAGCTTATCGGTTTGTTGTAAAATCTCTCGTGCTTTCCCAATCGATAAACCAGGATAAGTCGTCGGCATATACATTAAATCGCCTTCATCCAGCGGCGGAATAAACTCACTGCCAATTTTATTGACCGGATAAAAGCCAATAACAGCGACCACCACAGCCAGTACTAAAGTCATTTTAGGGAACCGCAAAACCGTGTTCAGCAGCGGCTTGTAAGCATTCACTAGCAAGCGGTTTACTGGGTTGTTTTGCTCAGAAATAACTTTGCCGCGTATAAAGTAACCCATTAATACCGGTACTAAAGTGATTGCCAAGCCCGCAGATGCGGCCATGGCATAGGTTTTAGTGTACGCTAACGGAGCAAACATCCGGCCTTCTTGGGCTTCTAAAATAAACACTGGCATAAAGCTCACGGTAATAATCATTAAGCTAAAAAACAGCGCTGGACCGACTTCACTGGCAGCATCGGTGACAACTTGCCAGCGGTTTTCATCGGTTAGTGGCGTTTTTTCCATGTGTTTATGCATGTTTTCGATCATTACAATCGCGCCGTCGGTCATCGCACCAATGGCGATAGCAATACCACCGAGCGACATTATATTGGCGTTTATGCCTTGCCAATACATGATGATAAATGCCGTTAATATTCCCAGCGGTAAAGTGATAATTGCCACCAAGGACGAGCGTACATGGAACAAAAATACGATGCAGATAAGCGCCACTACCACTAGCTCTTCAAATAGTTTGCTGGTGAGGTTATCCACTGCATTTTTGATCAGATTAGAGCGGTCATACACAGGCACAATTTCTACCCCATCGGGTAAGCCTTTGCTAAGTGATTCAAGTTTTGCTTTCACCAGCTCTATGGTTTTTTGTGCGTTTTCGCCATAGCGCATCACCACTACGCCACCAGCTACTTCGCCCTCGCCGTTTAGCTCAGCAATGCCACGGCGCATTTGTGGCCCAAGGCGAATATCGGCTACATCGCGTAATTGCAGCGGTGTGCCGTTGGCATTCACCCCAAGTGGAATTGCCTCTAAATCAGCGACGCTTTTTATATAACCGGTGCTGGTTACCATGTATTCGGCTTCGGCCATTTCCACCACCGAAGCGCCCATTTCTTGGTTACCTTGCTTAATTGCGGTTTGAATTAAACTCAGTGGTATACCATAAGCACGCAGTTTATCTGGCTCTACATTGACTTGATATTGCTTCACCATACCGCCCACTGAGGCCACTTCTGACACCCCTGGTACGGTTTGCAATTCAAACTTTAAAAACCAATCTTGCAAGCTGCGTAACTGGCTAATGTCGTGCTGATTGGTTTTATCCACCAGCGCGTATAAATAAATCCAACCTACACCGGTAGCATCTGGGCCCAGCTCTGCAGTTGCGCTGTCGGGCAAGCGGCTTGCTACTTGACTTAAATACTCTTGCACTCGACTTCTAGCCCAGTAAAGATCGGTGTTTTCATCAAAGATGACATATACGTAGGAATCACCAAAAAATGAAAAACCACGTACTGTTTGCGCCCCGGGTACTGAGAGCATCGCGGTGGTAAGTGGGAAAGTAACCTGATCTTGCACCACCTGTGGCGCTTGCCCTGGGTATGAGGTTTTTACAATCACCTGCACATCGGATAAATCAGGTAAGGCATCAACTGGGGTATTTTTTACCGCAAATAAACCACTGCCAATGAGTATTGCTGTTAGCAATAATACAAAAAAGCGATTGGTAACGGACCAACGAATAACTGCTGCTATCATAAAGCCTCCTAATGTCCGTCATGCGATGACATGGCGCTATTGTCACTAGTTCGCATGCTTGATTCAGTATCGATACGCTGGATCACGAACTCACCATCTTGCACACTAAAAGTAAATGTCAGCTGTTGCTTCGGCTCAAGGCTACTTAAATCAATATGTTCAGCAAACATAAAGTCCATAGTGGCCGGATCTCGGTGCCATTTCTCAATTGCACCACGGCTAATATTGGCAGTGCGCTGGGCTTTATTAATGCTGTTGATAGTACCGGTTACGGTCGCCATATTTTGCGCTTCGCTCATCATATGGGTGGAATCCATAATATGAATGCCGCTAATCATATAACTGCTATCGGCTTTTTTAGTCAACTCAAAATGCAGTGTTTGCCCAGCTTGCAGCGCTTGAAAATCAACGCTATCGGCAACCGTAAAGTCCATTTTCATACTAGGCCAATCGAGCTCTTCAATAGGGTCATGGCTGATATTCACCATACGGCGATCTGCCATTACACTATTAACGACTCCTTTGCCCCACACGCTAGTGGTAGCTTCTGGTGTTTGCATGCGCTTAAAATCAGAGCTTTTGCTGGATTCTGAATCTAACAAGAATTGCGCTGAAGTCACCACTTCATCATCGGCTTTAACGCCCGCTAAAATAACGGCGTTATGGCTATCACTGCGGCCCAGTTCGACTGCCACCGATTTAAAGCGTCCTTCGCCTAAAGCGATAACAACACGGTCTTGGGAACCGGTGCGGATCACCGCTTCTTTAGGTACTATAAGTTGTTGCTCAGCAGCTTTAGCATGGATGCTTACTTGCGCAAACATATTCGGTTTTAGTTGGTGATCTTGATTATTAAAGCGTAAACGCACCCGCAAAGTACGGTTTTTGGCATCCAATGTTGGGTAAATATAATCGACCTTACCGCGCCAGCTTTGTCCGGCAATATAATCTAGAGTCATAGTCACCGGTAAACCGACTTCAATAAGCTGCGCTTGCCGCTCGAATACCTCGGCTTCTACCCAAACTTCATCAAGTTGAGCAATACTCATCATTGAGGTGCCTGGCTTGACATAAAAACCTTCGCGCACATTAAGTTCATCAACCACACCACTTTGGCGAGCATAGAAGGTAATATTTTGCATCACCTTTTTATTAACTTGTAGGCGCTCGACAAAACCATCCGACACATTCAATGCTTTTAAGCGCGCTTTGGCTGCACGAATAAGTACGGTGTTATTACGATCAACAGCCAGTACAAATTCTTCTTGAGCATTTACCAGTTGCGGAGAGTATAAGGTATACAGCGGTTCCCCTTGTTTTACCTGATCGCCAGCGGCTTTAACGTACAGCGTTTCTATCCAGCCTTCTACACGCGGGTGAATATGCACTAACTGATCTTGATTGTATTGTACGTAGCCCACCGTTTTTACTTCACTTTGCAGTGCCTTGAGCTGTACTTTAGCCGTTCTAACCCCTAAATTATTAACAACAGCAGGGGAAATTGTCACTGCACCGGGACCATCTTGATTGTTGTCAGCTACTTCACTATACACAGGTACTAAGTCCATCCCCATTGGTGAAAGCCCTGGTGCATCACGGCGATAATTACTATCCATAGGCGCAACCCAATATAATGGTTTTTTCTCTGCGCTGATCACCTCAGGCTCTGTACTATTACCGAAAAAATACAAGCCACTAGCAGATATTCCTGCACCTATAAGTACTGCGATAAGCAATTTTAAATTAGTGTTCACGGTGCTCTCCTGCTAATTGCTCAACCATCACAGCAGCATCTTTGCTACTAGCGTAATAATTCAGGCGAGCAATAATAATTTGTTGATCAATCTCTATGTTTAACGCATCAATTTTGGCATTCAGTTCGCTAATTCGGGCGCGCATTACTTCTGAAAAGTCACCATCATCACGGGTATAAGCATTTAATGTAGCTTGTGCTTGCTCTGCCATTTGTGGCAATAATTTAGTTTGATAAAGTGCATCACGCTTTGCTAATTGGGGCAACGGACTAAACTCTTTAATATACATCCCTTTTAGCTTTTGTAATGCAATTAGTTTTTGAGTTTTCACCGCCTCAGCCATAGCTATCGCCGCATTAACTTGTTGGTCTTGGCGGTTATCAGTAAATAGTGGTAAATCAACACTCACACCAACTGAAAACAGATCCGCTCGGGAATCCCCCATTTGCGTATCATCGCGATAACCATAGCCCATATTTACCCCAAACTGCGGTTTATAGCCTTGTTTTGCCACCTCAACTTCTGTTTGTTTAGCCGCTACTGTTTTATCAAGCGCGACAATCGCTGGATGCGCCATTAATAATGGCATCAACTGTGCAAATTCAAGCTGCGCAAAATCAACTAAAGGCGCTATATCATGACGTTTTGCGCTGACAGGCTGAGTTAACATGTTGATTGGTAACCATTGCGATAAACGCTTTTTCGCGCTTTCGAACTGCTGCTCTAACATCACTAATTTATCTTCAAGACGGGTTAACTCTAGCTGTGCTCGAATAATATCTTGTTGGCGGGTGTTACCTACTGAGCTGGCATAACTCGATTCAGTAATATCAATAAGTTGCGAGAACAATGCTTTATCTTGCTCAATTAACGCAATACTTTGCTGGGCACGATATGCATTGAGCCAAGATTCAATAACAATGGTTTTTACTTGAGCGAGTCTGTCGGCTCGTAGCCAAGGATATTGCTGCGCTGACTGCGCTAACGCATACTGCTTAAGCGCTAAGCTATCGCCACGGCTAAACATTTGGCTCACGCCAACTTTTAATTGGGTCATGCCTTCTTGGTCAAAAGCAAAACCGTCGGTAGGTAAATTCATTAAGCCCACCGTTAATACTGGATCCGGCAGTGTGCCTGCCGCTAAACTTTGTGCTTGTATAGCAGCTTGTTGATATTTGCTGGCGGTTAGCCATGGCTCATTATCAAGTGCATAGCTGAGCGCTTCATCAAGGCTTAATTCATTACTGTGTGCTGGAATTGCAGTTGTTAGCATAAGCGCTAAAAAACTGACTTTAAATACTGCGAAGTGATTCATCACTTACTCCACTAAAATTAAAAGACAACTAAATTTAGGGGCAGAAAAGGTGATTTAGGTAAATTTTAGACGCACCTATCCTGCAATTAAGCAGGCATAGGGGGGCGATACAGTGAACTGGCTATACGATGTTGATTTTGCGGGATATAAAGTTGTACTTTTTCAGACGTCGTCAGTATAACGGTAACTAACACACTCATGTTTAACATTGAGTGGGTACTGCAGGCGCTCATTGGACAACCACACTCTTGATTAGCGGTTGCGTCATCGTCACAACAATCCATGTTCATCATACCCGCAGACATGTCGTGATGCATATCACTACTATCAGCCATAGTTGCATGCGGTTGACTCATGTGTGGCATATCACAACTCATAGTTACAGACGCAACCGCTTGACCCACTAAAGTGAGCAATAAAACGACTGTGAATAAACTAATATAAATGCGTTGCAAAAAAGTGCC
>NZ_JACJFH010000051.1:0-34459 GCF_014164495.1 Pseudoalteromonas sp. SG41-5
TGTGGTGCATGACTATATCTCTACTTGCTTACAGCGCCTTGCTGAGCAGCCAGATAACCTTGAGCCACTGCTACCTTGGAACATTAAGCAAAGCTAGGTGTCGTTAGCTATACGCTTACGATTTAATGGCCTCTGCAGAGCTTTCAAGTACTGACATTATGTTCCTGCTATGGGATAGATAACGATCGGAATATACAAAAACAAGAGAACAGGTATTTCTTTTTCCTTCACCTGCATATTCACCCCAGTAAAATATAATAATCCTCATTTCCAATGCGGTGACAACTAAAATGATATGGAAAAATATATTTTTTCCCGCATTAAATCAGTTAAAGAAAAACCTTGTCATCTCAACAGCACACTGATTGAATAATCTGCTTACTTTGGCGTTATCAGCAGCAATTTTGCATCTTTTCCATCGGTTAACACCGCGATATTACCCTCGGTTGTAACAAATACATCCCGCAAACGCCCAGTTACCTCTGGTAAAACATGAGTCTGGGTAAGTTCACCATTCGCTAAATTAACGCTGTAGAGCTTTTTATCGACCAGCGTAGTGATTAGCACATGCTGTTGTAGTGAGGGAAAAGCTAAATGCTTTGAGCCATAATAAGCCATGCCAGAAGGGGCGATTGAGGGCGTCCAATCAACCGTTGGTTTAGCCATTCCAGGGTATTCTCTAAACGGTGAAATACGTGCTTGTGAGTAATCATCTCCGTTGGTGATCACCGGCCAGCCGTAATTGGTGCTTGGGGTTAAATAGTTTAGTTCGTCGCCGCCTGCGGGGCCGTGTTCGTGGCTAACAATTTGCTGTGTATCGTAATCATAAACCAAGCCTTGCAAGTTACGGTGCCCGAGTGAGTACACAGCATGAGCAGCAGGATTTTTGTGATTAATAAATGGGTTATCGTTTGGTATCGTGCCGTTTAAGTTTATGCGTAATGTTTTGCCAAGTTGACTGGTCATAACCTGTGCTTGCTCACGGTAGTCAAAGCCATCGCCACTTGAAAATAATAAGGTATTATCGGGTAGTACAAGAGCGCGGCCAGAGTAATGCTGCGGTGTGTCTTTATCTGTGGCAACTTTATAAATAATTTTTGGCGTTGAAAATTGCGCACCATCAAACGTAGCTTTGGCAATAACTAGCCTGTTTGCATCAAGCTCACCTTGAGCGTAAGTGAATATAATTTCTTTTGATTCACTGTAATTTGGCGAAAGCACTATATCGAGTAGGCCGCCTTGGCCTGCAACGTATAAGCCCTCGAAATCTAGTTTAACTCGGGTTTGTTGGTTGTTTTTAATGATAACAATATGACCATCACGTTCTGTGACTAACCAGGTATTGTTTGGGAGTTTAACCATGCTCCACGGTGAATTGAGTCCCGTTGCTAAGGTATCAGCAGTGTATTGCTGTTTTGGTAACTCGGCACTGGCGTTACAAGAAAACGCTAAAAGCGAGAGTAGAGTAATACAACGTAGAGATTGTTTACCCTGCAAGCCTTTGCTACTGTAAGAAAAAAGTTTCATTTTAAGTTGAGATAACCATGTCGTTTTTAACACGTATACTCCCTTCATTTTTAGTTTCTTGGTTACTTACATTTACACTCGCTAGCTTGTTTCATAGTCAATACGTTGTCAATCAATTAGTTAATGTGGGTGTTGTGGTGGGCTTTAATGACCGTGTTAACTTAACCCTTGAAGATTGGCTCGGCTTGCTACCGACCTATGGCGCTATTATTGCTATTGCACTTGCCATCGCGTTTTTGGTTACCTGGCTTATTGCTAAAAAAGTTAAAAAACAAGGTGCGCAGTTATTTGTAATTGCGGGTTTTGTGGCGTTTGCTACGGCTTTAATTGCTATTGAGTCAATTATGAATATCACTATTATAGCGGGCGCAAGAGGCTGGGGTTTTTATATGCAGCTGCTTGCAGGGGCTGTAGGGGGTTATGTTTTTGCTAAGTTGAGCAATGGTTGTCATAGTAAAAATGAACTCATCTAGTTTTACACAGAGATAATCATTAAGGTTTTTAATTATTCCTTAAGATTTGATGCAAAGCTATAGAAATAACCTGAGGCCTCACCTTTGTAGCTTTTCAATTAATTGAGGCTTGAACTTGTTGGTTGGTATTGTCCTTGTTGCATAAAGTCTTCTAAAAACCATGCAGCAAACTCATGTCGGCCTTCTACATCGGCTTTGCTGTAAATATCGGACGCTTGTTGACGAACGGTTTTTTCTTTTGTGCTTCTTAGTGCGCTTATTTCTTTAAAGCTTAAGCCTTTAAGTAATAACATCGCGACTTCTTGCTCACTGCGAGTCAATGTCCATTGTGAAAATTGGGTTTGAATAACACCACTGTATTCATGACGCGCATCCATCATTGTCTGTGATATGTTTTTAAGTTCTTTTTTTGAATGCACTAATTCTTGTTTCAGCGCATTAATATTGGCAGTACGCGCACGAATATCGCTAATTAAGTAAATAGCACAGGCTGCAGAAATGACAACGATTAAGCCCTCAGAAAAAATATGCCACTGCGGCACGCCTAAATGTATATCCGTTAGTACATCAAAAAAGTTTAGCACCATTATTATTAACAAGGTGGCTGCTATTAACTTGTCTCTCATTAAAACCTCTATTATCAATGCCTTATAAATACAATGGACAAATGTACCATAGCGTAATTTTCGCTATTTTTGGGTACGTTAAGGCGTTTGCCTGATGATTTAACCGTCGAAAAAAGTCATGGTTGATTCTATAAAATTAATCAAATGTGAACAAACGAAATGCTGTTAAATTTTACAAAAAAAATGCGTCATTTTTTGCGTATTCAATATACGTTATTTTTCTTCTTTACGGTGGCTTTATTAACTTTTAATCCTGTGTTTGCTTCGCAAAATTTAGCACCTGTAGGGCTTTCTTCACTCAGTGGTTTCGATGTTGAGTTTGCGCCGATTCAAAAAACAGAGTTTATTAACGGGCAAAGTTTAATTGGTGAAGTCAATTTCAAACCCGGGGTCAATTATACGGTGCTGTTTGCGTTTGATGTACAGCAAGTTCGTTACTTATACGCTAACGGCAGCATGGTAGAAAAGGGCGCCACTATCGCAAGTGTTGAGGGCAGTGATGCACACCATTTTTTAGATGCCTATCAATCAGCAAAAGACATGCTTGCTATTGCTAAAAGCCATTACGACATAAACCAACAGCACTTAAAAAATAAAATAATAAGAAGCTCTGAATGGGTTGAAATCACAAAAAGCTATTTTGAAGCCAAACTAAATTTTGAACATATGCAACATCAAATGGCATTTTTAAACATTGATGATAATGAAAACGTAACCTTAGTGAGTCCAAAAACGGGCATTTTAAAACTCACTAATGAGTCGGGAAACCGTATGATGGGTGACACCGCGTTTGATATTATCGATGCAAGTAGTATTCGCGTTAAGATTAAAGTCCCTCTTAGTTTTACCAACACGTTAGCGCATTTTAAGCTGTCACACAGTTGCAGCTTAAATATTGAGAGCTATGACAGTATTGCAGATAAATACCATCAAATTGTGTGGGCGTCGCCAAGCTCAAATGAGTGCCAGCTGACACTGGGGCAAACCATCAAAGTCACGCCGGTAAATAAATTAACGGGCTTTAAAATAGCAAAGTCAGCGGTGTTTGAATTTGAAGATGTTAATTACATTGCTTTGAAGTCTGGCGATAACCTTGAGTTACTGCCGATTGAGCTCAAAGGTACACAAGGCAAAGACTATGTATTTACTGCTAACAAAAACCTAGATGATCAGCAGGTACTAATAAGCTCGGTAAGTGCGCTACAAGGCATGTTGCTTCACTTAGGGAGAGAGTAAATGTTAAACCAGCTTATTAAGTTTTCACTTACTCAGCGCTTGTTTGTTAGTATTTTTGTTATTGTTGCTATGGCCATTGGCGCTAAATCTTGGTTAAGTATTCCGGTGGATGCTTTTCCAGAAATATCACCCACTCAAGTTAAAATAGTTTACAAATTACCTGGCATGAACGCCCTTGAAATAGAATCGCAAGTAACACGGGTGATTGAAACCGAATTACTGGGTATTCCGTCACAGCAAATGCTGCGCTCTACCACTAAGTATTCTATTACCGATATTACCATTGACTTTGAAGAGGGCACCGACATTTATTGGGCCCGTCAGCAAGTTAATGAGCGTTTATTAAATATTTTACCCACCTTGCCCAGTAATATTAGTGGCGGCATGGCGCCAATGAGCACGCCTTTGAGCGAGGTGTTCATGTTTACCATAGAAAGTACTCACTTATCGCTGATTGAAAAAAGAGAGCTTTTAGATTGGCAAATTCGTCCATTACTGCGCACTGTAACCGGCGTTGCTGATGTAAATAGCCTTGGCGGCTTTTCAAAAACCTATGAAATACTTCCCAATACTTTATTGATGCAACAGCATCAAGTCAGCTTTGATGAAATGAAGTTAGCAATCACGCAAACGAATCAAAACGGTGGCATAGGGCGCTTAGAAAAAGGCAACGACACCTTAATTTTGCGCACTGAGGGCAAATACACCGATATAACCGCCATTGAAAATACAGTGATTAAGTCCACTCAAAATAAGGTTATTCGGTTAAGTGATATTGCCACGGTACATGTTGGCAGTTTAACCCGTTATGGCGCAGTCACTAAAAACAGTGAAGAGGCGGTACAAGGGCTTATAATTGCGCTTAAAAATAGTAATACAGCGCAAGTTGTTGAAGATGTAAAAGATAAACTTCGCACTATTGAAGCGTCATTACCGCAAGGCACAAAAATTAATGTGTTTTACGACCGTTCTAACTTAATAAATACCGCAATTAGCACCATTACCAGCGCATTAGGCCAAGCGATTATTTTAGTGATAGTGCTACTTGCCTTGTTTTTAGGTGATATTCGCTCTTCATTGGTGGTGTCTTTGTCTTTACCTATGTCGGCATTGCTGACATTTATAATGATGAAGCAGTTTGATTTATCGGCTAATTTAATGAGTTTAGGCGGCTTAGTGATTGCCATTGGTATGCTGGTGGACTCATCGGTAGTTATTGTTGAAAACATAGTGAATCGGTTGGCTAACAATCAGCACCTCCCTCGGCTGCATGTTATTTATCGCGCCTGTAAAGAAGTCGCGGCGCCAGTGTTCTCAGGCACAATTATTATTATTATCGTGTTTTCACCGCTATTAATGTTAACAGGGTTAGAGGGCAAGTTATTTACCCCAGTGGCGCTCACTATCGTGTTTGCCATGCTAAGTGCGCTGTTGTTGTCGTTAACGGTTATTCCAATTTTAGCCTCATTGTTATTAAAAAATGAACCCGTAACCCAGCCTAAAATGGTCACGCTATTACAAGGTTTTTATACTAAAACACTTGCCCAAGCAATTAAAAAGCCGGTGGCTATTAGTGTTATATCAGTTGCTGTTTTAGTGCTCAGTGGGGTGTTATTTCAGGGACTTGGTAAAAGCTTTATGCCCGTTTTAGATGAAGGCGACATTATTGTGCAACTGGAAAAATCGCCGAGTATTTCCTTGCAAGCCTCGCTGGATATCGATAAACAAATTGAAGCCACACTGTTAAAAAACATCCCAGAAATCGTACAAATTGTTGCCCGTACCGGATCCGATGAACTCGGGCTTGATCCTATGGGATTAAACGAAACCGATGTGTTTATGGAATTAGCGCCAAAAGATACGTGGCGTTTTGACTCCAAAGCGCGGCTAATCGAGGATATTCGACAAACACTTACGCAATTTCCAGGGGTAAATATTGGCTTTACTCAACCAATACAAATGCGGGTATCAGAAATGCTCACCGGTGGCACCGGTGATATTTCGATTAAAGTATTCGGTAATGACATTGCGACACTTGCCTCATTAGCTGAAAAAGTCACTGCACTTGCCACTAATATTGACGGCGCAAGTGATGTGCAAATGGCGCTTATTGAAGGGGGTAAATACGTAAATATTAAACTTATTCCTGAGGTTGCCAGTCAGTTTGGTTTAACCACCGAAGGATTAAGCGATTATTTAAAGTCGCAATTAGAAGGCCTACAGGTATCGGCACTGCAAGAAGGAAACCGCGTGATCCCTATTGTGTTTAATGCACAAAAAGGCGAAAGCGCAGCACACTTTGAGTTATCGTCAATGAGCGCATTAAAACAAAAGTTAATTTTAATGCCCGACAACAGCCTACTGCCACTTGAAGAGGTTGCTAATATTAGCTTTAAAACGGGGCCATTGTTAATAGAGCGAGAAAAAGCAAAGCGCTTTGCGTCTGTAAGCGTTAATGTGGATAACCGCGATGTGGTTAGTTATGTGAATGAACTGGAAGCTAAAATTAATAGCAGCATAAAATTACCCAGTGGTTTTACCTTGTCGTTTGGTGGCGAATTTGAAAGCCAGCAACGTGCAACACAAAACTTGCTGGTGCTTATTCCGGTGGCATTAATACTGATTTTCATTATTTTATTTACCACGTTTAAATCGTTATCTAAATCAACGCTGATAATTGCTAATATTCCGTTTGCGTTAATGGGGGGAGTGATTGCCCTATTTATTAGTAATGAATACCTGTCGGTGCCTGCATCGGTTGGTTTTGTTGCTTTACTTGGCGTAGCGGTACTCAATGGTATTGTGATGATCAGCTACTTTGAGCAAATGAAAATGTTTTCTGCCAATGTAACGCAGCGCATTTTAGATGGCGCAAGCAGACGCCTTCGCCCAGTGTTAATGACAGCCACAACCGCCATGTTTGGTTTACTGCCACTGGTATTTGCCACCGGCCCTGGCGCTGAGATTCAAAAACCATTGGCAATTGTGGTTATTGGCGGGTTAATTACCTCTACAATTACAACACTTTATTTATTACCTATCTTTTATGGTTGGTTGGAGAAAAAACATGGCTGAACAGTTACTTTTTACCCTAAATGTACCCACAAACATAAAAGATGAAGTGGTTGATATATTAATTGGCATAGAGTGCATTACCGGCTTTAAATTAAAAAACATTGAAGGCTACAGTAAAGAGCACAGTGAATTTGATATTGCCGAGCAAGTAGAAGGGCATCGCAGTTTTTATCAGTTTGAGGTGCATATATTATTAGCGCGGCTGCAAACAATTAAAACGGCATTAATCCCTGTGTGCCAATACACCCCATTAAAATATTGGGTTACGCCTATTGTTGAAAGCGGGCACCTTAGATAGTGTAGTTAGAATTATAGGCTGTTGCTTCGAGCAGCCTCTTTTTATAACTAAATACAAAATAGCTAAAAAGAGGTCACAATATTGCTATAAGTTAATATTGTTCGAAAAAGTTATTAGTGTAGATCTAGCAACTTTACTATGCCATTGCTAAAGCGCTATTTAGCAATGCTGGCTTTTTCATTCGTGCTTAGGCTTGGTTCGCAATATGCGTTATCTACAGGCTCTAGAGTTACTTTACCTCCAGCATTTACTACTACACATTGCGTATTTTTATCTAGTTTGTGCTTTTGAATAACAGTAAAGTCACCTTCGTTAGCTGCGTATAAGTTGTACTGGTATGCGGTATTTCCGCCTTCAAACAGGGCAGTAAATAAGCCCCCGACGAGGCCGCCAATAATTGCGCCGCCTACCATTTCTTCAGTATTACCATCTAGGTTGTCAACGAAGCCGAAGCCTGCGCCTGCTGCGATGCCTGTACCTACCTCAGATGATAGCGTTACTTGCTGCATTGACCCTACAGTAGCGTAATAGCGTTTAACCATTTGATTTTGATCATTACGGTCAATGCCTTGTGATGCACAGCCGGAAAGTAATAAAAAGATGAGTAAGCTTTTTTTCATGAGATGATTCCATTTATGTTCATGTCGATAAGTTATTATCATAGCGGTCAAAATTGAAAAAATATGTGTGGGCTTTGTGTGTTGTTGTTTTAAGTTGTAAGAAAGTGTGGGTAACCTTGTTTGCGACATAGATAAGTTAATGCGTTGTTTAGGCGAGAATTCAATAATACTTTTGCTGGTATGGTTTTATTTTTATTTATGAAGAGCGGGATAGTTTTAGCAAATTAATTGAGTAGGTATGTACTTTATTACGACACACAATAGCAAACTCATGCTTGCTATTGTGTGTTGTAATTAAATAATAAATTCGTAAATTCGTAAATTCGTAAATTCGTAAATTCGTAAATTTTTACATTTGATTAGTTAAATAGTAAATCGTAATACAAGGTTATTGAGTTGCTCTGCTAATTTTGCAAGCTCAGTACTAGAAGCATTCGTTTGCTCCGAACCATCAGAGCTTTGAATTGATAAGTCGCGAATATAAACTAAATTTTTATCTACTTCCCTTGCAACGGTTGTTTGCTCTTCAGCAGCGCTAGCAACAGTTATATTTTGATTACTAATTTGACTTATCAAACCGGTTATTTCGCTAAATGCCGCTCCTGCATCATTTGCTATCAGCAACGTACCTTCAGCTAGTTGATTACTGTTATTCATATTCACAACAGCTTGGCTTGTCTCAGACTGAACAGTTTGAATCATTTGCTCAATTTCTTTAGTAGATTCTTGTGTTCGATGAGCAAGAGCTCTTACTTCATCAGCTACGACAGCAAAACCGCGACCACTCTCTCCAGCGCGTGCAGCTTCGATAGCGGCATTTAATGCTAACAGATTTGTTTGATCTGCTATCGCTCTAATCACATCAAGTACTGACTCTATATTTTTTATATTTGCGGCTAAGGTGGTAATACCAGCTGCTGAGTTTTGGATCTCTGAAACCAATGAACCTATTGTTTTGATGGTTTCGTTTATTTTAGCCTGGCCTAACTGTGCTTTTTCATCCGCAACCTCAGCATTGTCACTCGTAGAGTTTGCACTACGCGCAACCTCTTCAATGGCTGCTGTTAGTTCATTAACCGCCGTAGCTGCCTGCTCTAGCTGATCTCTTTGTTGGGTTGCAATTTGTGTAGACTGGTTAGTCACAACCGTTAACTGTTCAGAGGTTGTAGCCAGTTGCAGAGACGAACCACCAATTTGTGAAAGTGTTTCGCGTAATTGATTTTGCATGTCAGCTAATGCTTGAAGCATTTCACCCGCTTCATCGCTGTGAGAATCATTAATTCTTTCAGTTAAATCGCCTTTGGCCACGCGTCTTGCAACTGCAACAGCATAACGTAACGGGAGTGTTAAGCTGCGGCTGTAAAAGAAAGCAATAACACTAAGCAACACTAAAGTAATCACAATGCCACTAATAAGTGCTGCTTTTGAATTAAGGTATGTTTGCGTTGCTTCATCATTTATCTGATTAGCTCGAAGAATTTGATATTGAGATAATTTCTCTAATTCAGATATTAACAGCTCAGCAGCTGGCATAACTTTTTTACGTCGAAAAGTTAACGCTTCCTCTTCATTTTGTTGCTCATAAAGTCGAAACAACTTAGTAAATGTTGCAGTAAATTCATCATGCAAATTTATAACGTTATCAAGTTGCCTCTTCGCCTCATCTGAACGAACTAAAGCTGCCATGCGTTTTTCTGCACTTTTATAGTCACGTTCTTCTTTGTCTAATTGTCGTTGTATATCATTTCGTTCTTGTTGAGTTTTAGTGTCAGAAAGTTCAGTAATCAATAGCTGTGTATGCATTGAGTATCGTTCTAACTCAACCGCTGTTGTGAGTGCTGGAATTCGATGCAGGCTAATGACATCTGATATAGAGTTCAATTTTGATAATTGCATAATGGAAAATACCCCTAGAATCAGAGTAATCAAACCCAAAATCCCAAATCCCAAGGCTGAGCGCATGCCTATTTTTATATTTCTGATCATCGTGTACCTATATAAATATTTTATATTTATTGCAGTATTTAATAGCATGCTGCAATAACCGGGTGGATTTGTGTACTGATAACGATCAGTTCTAAATATCATTCAATGATACTTTTAAATGAGTGTGATCTAGTAATGTGGTTGTCATTGATCTATTTAAAACTCTTTAATTAGCCTAAAAAGTAACATTGTACAAAAATACTTTTTTAATGCTTTGTAATTAGATTTTACGGGTTTTAGGCTCCATATAAAAATAATTAATATGAGTCGTAACAGCCATATTTAAGACATCTAAATTTGATTTTTATCAAAGTTAATTTTAATTGTACTATTATATACTATGGTTTGACGTTGTTTCTATACCTGAATTAAATATAATAATTAACTGAATAAGTTACTTTTCTAAATACATTACTGCTTACAATTTGATTGCAATTCATTACCTTTGTTAAATTAATAGTTTCTTTATTGGTTTTTATTTGATTTCTTTAACAGAATCACTGCTAAAGTAAGTTGCCCATCTATGCTATTGTTATTGCAAGAAAATTTTAGATAAGTTTCCTCAATATAAAACGGTGCATAGTATTGTGTCTGATGTGCATGTTTATTAGTGAAAATTGAACCTATAAGCTTGATTTATATGTGCAAGGTTTGCGGGGAGTTATGGAGGCAAGCCTGTAAAAAGCGGTTTTCTTAGATAAAAATTTTTTACCATTATTTACTAACAGGTTGCGTGGAGCGCATACTTTGTTTAGTAAAGTATTTATAAGATAGTTACCCAACAATCTATAAATATTAATTTTTATGGTTTCTATATGACAATTAAAAACGAGGATGTTACAAGATGAAATTAGTTACGACTATATGTTTTACTTTGACGATGTTATCAGGCTGTATCGTTGTACCAACTAAGGACATGTCAGCAGTTAATAAATGTGAAATATCTTCTGACCGTAAGACATTGAAAATAATTAATGGCTTTGAGGATACCAATACCTACTATTCAATTAGTGGGATATTATTAGTCCCTATTACAGGCGTTGTATCTGGCGCCTATGTAGCAATAAATAATATATATCATCTTGGCGAAGAAAAAATTGTTTGTGGAGCTGCTAAAGAGAGCACATAGCAGAGGCTATAATGCAAAAAAGCTTGTTAAAGTGAGCCTGTAACAGGCTCTTCTTAACCGGTAATGTAAAACTTAAACCACTTGAATAATTTGATCTTGACTCAAACGTGATTTTGGAAGCTTAGCATTATAGTCGGTTTGTGTTTCGTGATAACCAATGACAAGTGCGACTTCACAAATATAACCATCTAACTCATCCGCAAAAAGTTCACTAATTAGCTCGCTATCTACGCCTTCCATTGGTGTTGAATCAATACCTAAGCGCGCAACAGCATGCATAGTATTACCAAGTGCAAGGTAAGTTTGTGTTTTGGTCCATGCGGCATTATTGCCAGATGCGTCAGTATTTAAGTCAACAAATGCGTATGCGCCAAAGGCTTGCTCGCGATTTTCTGCTGGCGTACGGCCATTGGCGATATCAGTGTCAATCACTTTTGCATAATCTTCTCTGGTGTATTTCGGGTTGTAAGCAAACAAAATAATGTGTGATGCAGTTTTAATATGCGGCTGATTAAATTGAAACTTGTTAGCGAAAGTATCATGCATACGTTGTTTTGCTTGCTCAGACTCAATAACAATGAATTTCCATGGCTGCGAATTAATTGATGACGGAGATAAACGCATGGCTTGATAGATCACAGCTAAATCTTCTGCCGATACACGTTTAGTTGCATCATATTTTTTTGCTGTGTAACGCGCTTCTAAGTCGGTAATAATCGGGTGTGTCATAATTGGTTCCTGTAGCGAATAGCTTTATTTAATCAAAGCCGTTGAATGAGGCAGATGATAGCGCTTGCATTACTTTTGATAAACAGCATAATTATTGAATCATTATCAAATATATTTAGATAATATGCAGATTGACGATTTAAAACTTATTTTGAAAGTCGCTGAATTTAAAAGTATTACCCTTGCAGCGGCAAAACTTGATATGCGTACAGCAACCGCCAGTGCTGCTATCAAACGGGTGGAATCAACATTAGGTGTAGACCTATTTGTGCGTACAACACGTCATCTAAGGCTTTCTGCCGCAGGGGAGCGCTATATCCCACAGTGTGAGCAAGCAATAGCGATACTTGAGCAAGCTCGGCAGAACCTAAAAGGCGAACATGATGAGATTGAAGGTGAGTTAAGGGTTGCATTATCTTCTGATCTTGGCCGTAATTTAGTTATCCCTTGGATTGATGAAATTATGGATAGTTACCCGAAGGTGAGCCTGCGCACACATATTAGTGATAGTAACGTGGATTTCTACCGAGATTCGGTGGATATAGCACTGCGTTATGGCTCGCCAACTGATGCCAATGTTTACGGGTTTAAAATTTGTAATATTCCACGTTTATTATGCGCCTCACCTGACTATATAAAACGTTATGGTGCGCCTATGTATCCAGATGATTTAGCACAGCATCCAGGGTTATTTTATCAACTGCAAGATATTATCAATAATGTTTGGGAATTTACCAATGGGCAAAAAAAATACAAAGTAAAAATGCAAGGCAAGCGTGCCTCAAATGATGGTGATTTAGTCAGGCGCTGGTGTGTTGCTGGCAAAGGGCTTGCCGTAAAATCGGCATTAGATATTGCTGATGATCTTCTTAACGATAGGGTAGTTACAGTGATGAATAATTACCAGCATACCTGTGGTGAGCTGTGGTTAATTTGTCCAAGCCGCCAATCAATAACGCCTGCAGTGCGTTTATTACGTGATATATGCAGAGAAAAAGCACGTACGATGATAAGCCAACTAATTGATAAAGGTATACTTGAACGTAGTGTTCTTGATGACTAATCACTTGAAATCATAAACTACTAACTCGCTTATGTTCGTAGCATAAGCGAGTTTAATGTTGCAGATTTTAAATAATATAACGCGACTTTTTAGAATTATTGTAGTTTTATAATTGCTTGCTTTGCGCTTTCACTGTCGGGGTTTAATTCAAGGGCGCGCTGGTAACTTTTTAATGCAAGTACGGGTTTATTAGCAGTTAAATACGCTTCACCCAGACTATCGTGAGTATTAGCAGAATCGGGGTATTTAGCAGCATTTAGTTCAAATACTGCGATTGCGGCATCGAGTTTTTTCATTGCTATTAATTCATAACCAAAGTAATTGATGCTTCTTTCTCGCAGCGGAACTTTTTGCTCATCCAATTGATTATATTTGCTTTTAAGCTGTGCAATACCGCCATTTTGCAAGGCATGATAAAGTTGGCTATCCACATTTTCAGTTGCACCGTCATAGGGCTTACCATAAAAAATATTGGTTAATCCTTTAGTCATAGGTGTCATTGGTGCACCGCCAGTGTTATTTAAAATTATCACCAGTAGCTGATCTTCAATAATACGGCTAATAAATGCATTAAACCCTTCGATACCACCGCCATGTTGTACTTGTGTCAATGGTTTACCATATTTATCAGCATCTAGCTGATTAACTTCCCAGCCAAGTGCGTAATTAAGCTGTTCAGATACGGTGTACATTTGTTTTTTTAGTTCTTTATTTATTAGCTTATTTGTGTACAGCGCTTGGTCCCACTTAACGAGATCGCGTGCGGTTGAGTATATTGACCCCGCAGCATAAGGGATCGACATATCTAGGTAATCAGCATTAGTGTAACCGTCTAAGTTATTGCTATAACCAGATGCACGTTGGTTGATTATTTTTGCATGCGAATCGTAACCGGTGTTATGCATATTGAGTGGTTTAAAAATATTTTCTTGCAGTACATCTTGGTAACGTTGTTGAGTGACTTTTTCAATCACGGCGCCCAAAATAAAGTAGCCTGAATTGCTATAGCGAAATTGCGTGCCAGGCTCAAACAATAAATCATCAGTACACAGTAATTTTATAAATTCATCTACACTGTAAGGGTTGCGACTGTATTCACTTCTGAAGGTCTTCGTTTGAGTATAATTACTAAGTCCTGATGTATGATTAAGTATCTGCCTAATGGTGATTTTATTACCTATATCTTGGCGATAGTCGGGTAGGTAAGTAGCAAGGGGAGCATCAAGCTGTATTTTATTCTGCTGCGCTAACTGTAAAATAAGCAACGCAATGAATTGCTTGGTAATTGAGCCTATTCGAAATTTAGTCTCGGCAGTATTTTTGATGTCCCATTCAAAATTGGCGTAGCCATAACTTTTTTCAAAAATAACCTTACCTTACCTTACCTTGCTTGGCGACCAGTACGTTGCCATTGAATTGTTTGAAACCATGAAATTGTTCAATAAATGCATCCATTTCTTTCGCGTGTTCGCCTGCAATTGCAGTGTGTGAGAGCAGTAGTAGAGCTGTGATAAAAATAGTGTGATAAAACATATTCGAGGTGAGTTTCATGAGCTTCCTTGGTTTTTTAGTTTGTTTTATGTACTACTTTTACCGTGGATAAAATACAAAGTAAATTATTATCGTGTTGATTTTATGTGAATGAATTATATTTCATTGTTATTATAAGCATAAAAAAGCCCGAACTGTATACAGCTCGGGCTAGTTGGTTGGGATATCAAATTTTATAAAGGTGAGCGGTTTATTATAGTATTCACTTTGCTATGAATTGATTCACCATCTACCAGCGCTTCTTTTCCACGCCATTTACGAATTAATCGTTTAGCATCTTCTAGTGCGACATATTGACATGGGATCAGGATCAGCGTGATCACCGTGGCAAATAACACACCAAAGGCCAGTGATACTGCCATTGGGATGACAATTTTAGCTTGTAAGCTGGTTTCCATAATGATTGGTAACACGCCAATAAAGGTAGTGATTGAGGTGAGCATAATCGCTCTAAAACGACGTGCACCAGCTTGCATTACTGCGTCTTTTATTGCTACGCCATCAGCACGTGCTTTATTAACAAAGTCCACCATTACTAATGAATCGTTCACAACAACACCGGCTACAGCAATGATCCCGAAAATTGATAAGCCACTCATTGTCATGCCTAAAATCATATGGCCAAACATGGCACCAATAACCCCAAATGGGATCACTGACATAATAATCAATGGTTGTGAGTATGAGCGTAGTGGGATTGCCAATAACGCGAAGATAATCATCATTGAAAGTGCAAAATCACGCACTTGCTCAGCAACGCTATCCATTTCTTCTTGAATACGTCCAGCAACACTACTTTGTACACCTGGGTAGTTTTTCAGTAGTGCCGGTAAGTACTCATCACGTATTTCTTCAGCAATGGCAAAAGGTTCAACTTGGTCGGTATCAACCGCAGCCCATACATTAACAGTACGCTTTGAGTTTTCGCGGCGAATACGGTTTACACCATCAACCAGTTTTACATCGGCAATTTCAGCCAAAGGTACTTCTGCGCCACTAGGTGTAATGATACGAGCACTGGCGATATCGCTGATCGAGTTACGCGCTTCTTCAGGATAGCGTATCATTACTTTCACTTCTTCGCCGTCACGTAGAATACGCTGTGCTTCAAGGCCGTAGTAACTAAAGCTGACTTGTGAGGCAACATCGGCAAGGGTTAAACCCATGCTGTACGCCAGTGGTTTTAAGTCAAGCTGTACTTCATCTGTAGCGCTTTGCATTGAGTCATTTACATCACCCACACCTTCCATGGTGTTGAGTTTTTCTTTAAGTTTTGCTGCTACTTCTTTTAATTGTTTGGCATCCTTTCCTTCTAGGCGGAAGCTCACATCACCGTCGTCTCGACCACCATTCATAATACTGTCTTGAATGGTTAGTGTTTTCACGCCAGGTAAAGGAGGCATTTGTTCACGCCATAGTGCGCTCAATGCAAAGGTATCGATAGGGCGTAACTCAGGATCAATTAATACTGCCATAATACTGGCATCGGTACGTCCACGTAAGCTAACGGAAAGATCGCGTACCATGGCTGTGCCATATTGCTCTTTAAGTTGTTTATCAACATTGATAATAACTTGCTCTATTTTTTGCGCAGTTTCTAGGGTTGCTTGTTCTGACGATGCTAAGTTCATTTCGACTGAAATACGTGGAAAGTCATGAGGAATTTTAGGGTTCGCTACAAACTTCACTAAACCACCGGCAAACATCCCAGCACTGACAATTAATACACAAATAAAACCAATAATTACGGTATAACGATAATGAATACAATGACCAATAAATGGCGTGTAATAGTTATCAACAAACCGTTTTAAACCGCCATCCATCACTTTACGGAGGCGATGTAATGGGTTTTTCGGATTTGGTTCTCGGTGTTTCATTGCTGCTATGTGGGCTGGTAAAATAAGTTTTGATTCAATCAGAGAGAAAATCAAACACAGAATAATAACCCCACCAATGGCTTTTGAAAACGCAGCACCAGGGCCACTTGCTAAAGTTTGCGGTAAAAAAGCGGCGATGGTAGTTAATACACCGAAGGTGGCAGGCATTGCGACGCGTTTAACACCACGTACTACGTTATCAAGAGAGTGGCCATGTTTTTCAATTTCAGCACTGGCTGATTCACCTACGACGATGGCGTCATCAACCACAATACCGAGCACTAATATAAAGGCAAATAGTGATGCTAAGTTGATGGTGACATCTAAAAAGCCCATCGGCATCATTAAAAACGCGCCTAGGAATGACACAGGTAAACCCATCATCACCCAAAATGCTAAGCGTAGGGGTAAAAATAGCGCAAGTACCACCATAACCAATAGACCACCCCACACCATGTTGTCGATCATCATGTCTAATCGACCCTCTAGGTAGTAGGTTAAATCGACAATCGGCGTGAGTTTAACACCCGCTGGAAGTTGACCTGCTTTATCATTAAGGTATTGCTTAAGAACTTTTGCAACTTTGGTAATATCTTGATCTTTTGAGGCATTTACTTCAAACGACAAGGAATTTTTACCATTGTATTTAGAGTATTGTAAGCCTTCTGCAAAGCCATCGTTAATGGTTGCTACATCGCCTAAATACACTTGTGCACCATCAGGTAGTAATATCAATGGCAGTTTGGCAAATTCATCACCTCGGTAAGCTTGTTTTTCAACCCGCATCGAAATATAGCCGTTTTCAGAGCGAATCTGACCTGCAGACATATTGGCTGAAAAAGCACGCACTGCATTCGCAATGTCTCTAAAAGTTAAACCATACTCACGAAGTTTATCAGGGCTAACTTCAATACCAATTTCATAATCAAGGCCACCATTAAATTCAACTAAGTTAATTTGTGGCAGTGCTTGCAGTTCGTCTTTGATATTGTTGCCAAGTTCTTTGAGCTGATAATTGCTCATGTCACCGTATAAGGCGAGGATCATTACTTCTTGCTCAAACTTATCATGGCGCACAATAGGACGCTCCATGTCTGCAGGGAAGGTGTTGATTGCATCAACTTGCATTTTTACTTCATCGAGCACTTCTTTAGTATCATATTTTTCTTCAATTTCGATCCACGCTTGAGAATAACCGCGGTTTGAATAAGTAATTTTCCGTTTAATACCCTCTAGGCCTTCGAGAGCTTCTTCTACCTTGATGGTGATGCCTTCTTCTACTTCTTGTGGGGCAGCACCTGGGTAGACAGCTTGGACGCTGATCCAGTTATTTTCAAATTGTGGGAACATTTGTTTGCGAATAGAAAACGCGGTTAAAATACCACCCACTAAAATAAAAATCATTAATAGGTTTGCTGCAACAGGGTTGCGAGCAAACCAGGCAATTAAGCCTTTTTCGCTATGGATGGTCATGCTCTATTCCTCTTTCAGTGCAAGTTGAGTTGCAGCTGCAGGTTTATCAGAGTCATTTAGCTTTACTTGCATGCCTTCAGTTGGGAAATCTAAAGCCGAGGTGATCAATTGCTCACCATCATTTAAGCCTTGTGAAGCGATGACCATGCCATTTTGCTCTCTAATAATATTAAGAGGTTTGAACGAAAGGGTTAAATCATCATTCATTACCACTATTTTACCGTTTTTCACTAAGTGATGAGGAACGATAATCGCATTATCAAGCTCGCGGCCAGAAATGGTCGCATTGATATAAGAGCCAAAGCGCAGCGGTTGCTCACTGGCATAAGGTGTATTTACTTGCGCCACTAAATAGCTCATACGACTTTTTTGATCAATAACACCTTCGCTGCGGACAATTTTTGCCTGCCAAGTAGTTGGCTTACCAGCATAGTCTGCACTGAGTGTTACATTCGCGCCGATACCGCTATCGATTAGGTATTGTAATTCTTTATCTGCCACAGGAAGGCGAATTTCAGCCACTAAGGTTGAACTGAGAGCGCCAAATTGGCTTCCAGGATTAACTACGCTGCCTAAACTAATTGCACGTTCAGAAATAATCGCATCATAAGGCGCTTTTATGTATGTGCGCTCTAAATTACGTTTTGCACGTTTTTCAGACGCCTGTGCTGCACGGTAACGCGCTAGTTTTTCGGCTAATTGTGGTTTGCGTAAATATAATTGAGATGGGATCATTTGATTTGAATCGTCTTTTATTCGATCCCACTCTGCCTGTGCTACATGAGCTTGCGCTCGCTCAATTTCTAGATCAGAGCTGGCTTGCGCCATGCCTGCTTGGGCTTCAATTAACGCAGCTTCATAATCATTTGGATCTATTCGTGCTAGAATATCGCCTTGTTTGACAAATCCACCTTGCACAAATTGCTCAGAGACAAATACCACTTGACCGCTTACTTGCGCAACCAGTGGGGTGTGATCTTTTGCTTTTACTACACCATACGATTTTACGTCTAGCGTAATTGCATCAAGGTGAACTGCGCTAACTGATACCAGAGGGCGTGTATCTTGTGCTGGCTTTTCTTCTGGCGGTTGTTTCATTGCTGAAAACGCAACCGCAAGACCTACACCGGCGACTAATACGGCAATAGGTAGAATTATTTGTTTTTTAGTAGCCACAGGGCTTTCCTCATAATTAGGTGACACAGCAATTATAATGAATAAAGTGTTTACAAGGCGTATTAAGATGTAACAAGTCATTACACAATTAACAAATTAGCGAAATAGATTACAAAAGGGGCAAAGATGAATACATCACCAATGACGTGTCGACTCGGGTGTGGGGCTTGTTGTATCGCACCAAGTATTAGCTCACCAATTCCGGGGATGCCTAATGGCAAAAAAGCAGGAGAGCGCTGTATTCAGTTAGATAACAACAATTTATGTAAGTTATTTGGTGATGAAAGGCGGCCAAAAGTATGCAGTGATTTTAGTGCGACGATTGATGTGTGTGGAACAACGAATGCGCAAGCGCTGCAATTAATTACCGAGCTTGAACAAATGACATAAAAAAACCGCATCTTAAAAATGCGGTTTTTATACATATTTTTTTATTTACCAGCTATAAGTTGCAGTTAGTGTGTATTGCTCACCGCGCCCAGGTGTGCCTGGAATTTCCTCAAACGATTCATCCCAAAGGTTATCTGCTGCTAAAGTAATAAAGAAGTTTTGCAGTATCGGTGGCGTTACTTTTAACGTCAGCTGAGTAAACAAGGCTTCATCATCAGAGCGTCGCAGCGCATTTTTATGCTGTTTACGCCATTCATTATCAATCCGAAACTCTAATATATCCGTCGGGCTCCATACAGCACCAAGAGTTAAACGGTGATCAGGGAAGTTTAAGGCATAAAAGCTTGCATCGACGTCTGGCGAGCCATAGGTTTCTGATTTATGGAGGTAGGTGTAACTGGCTATAATTTCAGTATTTTCAAATTGCTTAGTGGCTAAAAATTCAAGGCCAGCGGTATCAATATCAACCGGTTCTGCAAAACGCGCTGAGGTTGAATCAAAGCTAAATGTCCAGTCAGTTAAGTTATTATCTTGGCGGTAAAAAATAGCCGAATTAAGCTGCCAACTTTGTTGTTCTAGTAATAAACCCAGTTCTAAGTTTTTGGTGGTTTCACGCTCAAGGCTATAATTACTTCTAAACAATCCACCAGAGTCATTGCCACCAATAGCAGTATAACCTGCAACTTGACTGGCCTCAGCGTAGGATAAATAAAATGTCCGCTCAGTGGCGTTACTATTAATTGTATTGAATGTGATATCACCTATCAGCGACAATTGTGAGTCATCGCGGTTGGTATCATCGAAGGCTGCGCCTAAACGCACTGTTAGCTGCTGATTGTTCTCAAGAGCCATAGTGTATTCTGGCAATACACTGATTTTATAATAGTTACGCGAAGTAAAGTTATTCTCAAGCGTGGTTGATTCAATGGAATCTTCAATAAATTGTGCTGAGTAGTTTAGTGAGAACACATCGTTTTGAGCATGTCGCCCAGAGATGGCGAATGATTTAACTTCTGTTTCGTGAAAAGCTTGAAACGCGCTTGGGTTTTCACGAGAGTAAATATAATGGTCGTTATTTTTTCGATAATAAGCTGATACTTCAAACTCACTGTTTGTTGCATAACTTTGTTTATGGTTAAGCATTAACAGTTGCGTTTCTAAGTCTTCTGTTTCATTCACGCCAAATGGGGTATAGAGGTTCGGCCAGCCAAAAAATTTCTCTTGTGAGCCAAAAAATAAATCAGTTTGTGAATCTGCACTCGTTAATTGCACACGAGCTGTAGCGCGATTAAAATCATGATCGCCAAAATCAATTGAGCCATCGCTTTGTGAATGAGAATATTCACCTTCAAAACCTAGGCGCCAATCGGCGATTGTATCTAAAGGGATACTTTTACCAGCATGAACACTCTGTAAATTAAAGTCGTTAGTGCCGACTCCTACAGATACACTGCCACCAGTGGTAATTGGCTTCCAACCAAACGACACAGTACCTACTGAGCTATTTACACCGTAAAGTGCATTATCAGCACCGGTCAATACACTTGCGCCAGTGAGCATTTGCGGTGCAATAGGAATTTCTGCAAAATAATGACCTGATTGCGGATCGAGTAAAGTTGCACTGCCGACTCTAAAACCGGTGTTTTCAAAGATACCGCCACGAATAGTAACATCAGCTTGTGCTTCTGCCATGTTACGCGATTGCAAATCAACACGAGGGTCATACTCTAAATTTGATATAGGTGAGTCAAAGGTACCTACTGGTAACGTATTTGCTGTAGGGGATGCCTCGATTGTTATTTGCTCAATGGTTGTCGATTCTTCAGAGTCATCTGCCGCATAAGCAACATTTGATATGCTGGCAAGTACTGCGGGTATAATAAGGTGCGAGGTACGGTTCATGTTGTTTTTCTCATATTCTTTATGTGCGATTGCGCTATAAATTAAAGTCGTAACACTTTTTTATAGCGTGATAAAATAGCAAAATTAAACAGTCACGATTTTTGGCGCTATTGTACATTAATTCGAAAAAACTGCATTTGATAATCATTCTTAAAATGAAAGCATTACACTGTCTTTGCTTGTTAAATATATTAGGTCCCTCTATGAATGAAAAACAACCAGCTAACTTTTATGCTCGCCAGCAAACTATTTATTTTGCGGGAGGGTGTTTGTGGGGCGTGCAAGAGTTTATGAAGCACTTACCCGGAGTAGTTATTACAGAAGCAGGGCGGGCTAATGGTACAAGTGATAATACACAAAGTGAGTACGATGGTTATGCAGAGTGTGTCAAAGTCATTTTTGATACTGATGCTGTCACGGTTAATAAACTAATTGATTATTTCTTTGAAATTATTGACCCATACAGTATTAATAAGCAAGGTGATGATGTGGGTGAAAAATACCGCACGGCTATTTATAGTGAAGAGCAAAGTCACTTAACGTTAGCAAGCGATTATATCAGCCAACGAGATGATGCCGACAAAATAGCTGTACAGGTTAAACCGCTAACAAATTATGTCCCCAGTGATGCTGAGCACCAAGACCGACTAACTAATCATCCAGATGATTACTGCCATATACCGCTAGATTTACTGCATAAATATAAGGCGGATTAGCATTTACTAATTTAATAAACCTGCATAGTTTAACTTTCATAAAAAATGCTATGTATAATTAATTATAAGAAGGACTTATGAATCTAGTAGAAATGTTGAAAGATCATTCTAGTGTAGTTGGCCAAGGCCAAGCAAGAAAAAAAGTTTATGAGCTAGAAGCAAGATTAAATATTGATTTACCAAAAGATTTTTTTGATTACCTGGTAAACTTAAATTATGCAGAAATATTTGATGAGCCTATTTATGGGATTAACCCTGAGATAAAACGTTTAGATATTTACGAACAAAATAAGCACACTGAACATTTTAGATATGGGTTTCTTATGGTCTTTTCAAACGATATAGATGGTACTATTTATATTAGACCCGATACAAGCAATGTATACAATGCTAGCTTTACTAGTCCTATAGCCAATTCGTTCACAGAATTTGTGGCGAATGTGCTAAAAGAGGCATAAGACTTACAAAAAAGCTCACTTAATAGTGAGCTTTTTTGAACGCTAATTTAAAGTGTTATTTTAGTTTTTCTGGTGGAAAACCACTTAAAATTGTTGCAACGGCTTCTTGCACTGCTTTGTTACGCTCTTCAGGTGTTTGTTTCTTCTGAAGGCGACCTTCACGAGCACCACGCCAAACAAGCTGGTTAGAGGCACGGTCAACAACATCAATCACTAAAGTGCCCACATCATATTCATGGGTTGTTGTTTGCGTGTTATAACCCATGCCCCAGTAGTTCCAACGTGCACCGTAACCTACATTAAATGTATCAACGTCAACTTTAGTATCAACAGAGGCATGATAGTTAATTAACACATCTGCTGATGCTTCATCGGCAGGTGTCATACCGTTTGCTTGTAATTGTGCATTTACCGCTTCACGCACACGTTTTTCCATCAATGGGCTGATTTGATAGTTACCAGCGTCAGCCAAGGTTGCTTGTGGAAACCAAGCAAACGTTTTGTAGTTACCAAAGTCCACAGATTTGTCGTAGTCAATATCAGGCGTTTTTGCACACGCTGCTAGTAGTAATACAGCAGCTGCAATTAGTATATTTTTCATGGAGTTTGCTCCTTGGCAAATTTAATTACTATTCGTTTGATAACATAACATAGAATTAATTCAAGGAAATGTTATTTTTTACCTGTAATTTGTATACATGATAAGTACTAACTAGTTTAGTCGTCCTTGACTGAATGATGCATTAATTTACACAAACGTGGCTATTGTCTTATTCATGCTCTACTTCTATCCAATCCTTTTCATCTACCCAGTTCTGGGCGCCGTCTTTAACGGAGCGAATTGGCACAATATAATCACAGCTAATTTGTGGTTTCACCGAGGCAAATATTGGCACAAAGCCAAAGCTGAGTGCGGTTTCTATAATTGCTTTTTGATTTTGCGGATCGATATCGGCCGCTTCATCAATATAAATCGGGATGCGGTATAAGTTTTGCTCTTGGTCGCTTAATAAGTAGCGGATAAACAACATACCGCATAATAATTTTATGGTGATACGCGTACCGTTTGAGCCAGCCGAATCAATTTTTTCAAAATGCTCGGTTTCGCCTGCACGGTTTACTACTTCAAAGCGAATATCAAATAAGTCAGTAAGGGTTAAACCGGCTTTATCAGAGGCAAGTTTAATTAAGTGATCTTTTGCTTCGTTGACAGCACTTTCACTGTAGGGTTCTTGGCTGAGTAAATCCAGCGTATCACCTTGTTCAAACTGATTTGAGGTACTGATTATGGTATCAATACTATCAACCAACATTTTGCGTGGTATCACGTTAATTTTAAATGCTTGTAAGTTTGAAATACGATGCTGACTAATGCCTTTATTGAAGCTGTTCATTTCACGGCGCAGTCTGTCTAAATCTTCACGCAGTCCCTTAATCGTCGCGGCTACTTCTGTGAGTGCAACCCGGGCTTGGCGTTCAACCGCATCACGTTCGTTATCAATATTATGGAACGCGGCAATCAATTTCTGGTATTTACTAAACTCGTCATTTTCGTTATCAAATTTGGTAATACCGGCATTGTAAATATGCAAATAGGTATTACGAACGTTGATATCAAAATTACGCAGCTCTTGGCAATCTTTATTAAAGTGATGAACTAAGTCACTGAGATTATCAAAGTCAATTTGCACATCAATCATATACGGGGTGACTTTACCGCTATATAAATCCAGCGTGTGGTCAATTCGTTCAGATTTCACTTGGCGTAGGCGCTCGGCTTGGCGTGAAATTAAATCTTTTTTCGATTTAATAATCGAGCGTCGATCACTAATTGAACCGCTGTTATTTTGAATATCTTGTAAGTAGCTATCAACTTGCTCGCGTTCAGCCAATAATTGCTCTTTTAAGAGTGTTTGTGCATCAATAGATTGCAGCATAACCTGGAATTGTTCAAAGCGTTTAAGTGCGCTTTCTGCTGCCATGAGTTCATCGTATAAGGCATCTTTTTCTTTTTGTTTGTCGGCCACATTGGCGGCCACATCACGCTGTTGCTTAAATTCATTGAGTGACTGTTCTAGGGCGCTGAGTTGCGCAGTAAGTTGCTCTTTATTTTCACCGCTTTGCATCTGCACCGGTGAGAGTTTTTTCAGCTTGATGGTCGCGCCTGGCAGGGTAAGCACGCCGCCTTTCACGTTATCTGATAATTGCTCTAAAAATGCACCAAAGGCATCTTCATCAGTGATATCTATATCACCATTACTGGTGGTGGCAAATGACAGAATGTCAGGGTTTAGAATACGCGAGATCTCTTCAACTTCTTTAAGTGATAAATCCTCGCGCATACGGGTAAATAAATTAAACTCAAGATTTTTAAGCTGTAGCTTTAAGCTTTTGATCTGCTTTTGTGTTTCACTAATACGGTAATCAAGAGTATGCAGGCTTTGCCCTTGTGCACTGTTGATAGAATGCGATAGTGACTCGTAATCTTGCTTTAATTGACCAAGGCTTACTTTTAAGGTTGCCATGTTAACCAATTCAAATTCAGATTTTAGAGCACCAAAGTCTAAAAACCATTGCTCTATTTGTGTTTGCCTGCGTTCAATATCGCGCGATTGTTGTACATAAAGTTGTTGTTTTTGTTCAAACTCGTGCTTTTCGTGTTCAATGTCTTCAAGGGCAACATTAAGCTCGCTCAATTGCGCCTCTTGGTAGCTATCAAAATCGATTAATGCTTGGTCAATTTTGGGGGCGTATGCGGCTAATTTACCTTTGAGTACGGTTTGGTTTTCAAGCATAGATTCAAGGGCGCTGATAGGCTCTTGCATCGACTCGAGTGCTTTTAGCTCACGTTTTGCGCGGTTTACTTTATCAAATGAGCGACGCCATACTTCATAAAAATCGACCTTTGAGTTTGACATGTGGCGTTCAAATACGCGTAACATAAAGCGTTTTACGTCGGCAGCGCCTAATTTATGCAGGTTCAAAATACGGCGGAAAATTTCTTTATAAATTGCCGAATCTTGCACGTTGTTAAGCGGGATCATCTTTAAGTTAATGTCGCCATCAAATGGCGTGGCACCACCCGTTAATAGTGCGTTGAGCTCTTGCGCTTTAAGCTCGATAGGGTTAAAGCCTTGCTCTTTTAAATGATTAAACAGTTTAGTGAACTTAATGATGGTTTTACCTTGAGTGTACTGCTCAAGATCAAGCTTGCCTTGGTAACAAAAAAACTGATGTGCGTAACCGGCAATTTTACCAAGCCCAGCTACACCAATCACCACCGGGCCATGGGGTAGGTCGGCTTCGAGTAAAATATAGGATTGATCTGACGAAAAATAAAATTTACGGGTTTCGTCTAAATCATGACCGTCCCATTCTGTTAGGCGTAAATCATTAATAAGCGGAAATTGCAGAGCATTGATCACCGAGCTTTTACCGGTGTTATTTGGTGCACAAATTGAGCTGCTTTTATCAAGCGGGATCACACATTTGGCATAACCGGCGGTGTTTAATAATGCCAGCTTACTGAGGCCGTATAGGTTTTTCATTATTCGTCCTCTCCAATATAGGTTTCTTCGTTTACTTCCATTAAGGCATCAATATAACGGTAGATAGGTGCTTGCAGCATAAAGCCGCCTTCTACTTCACGGGCAAGGCCAAGTCGAATCATGCGTAAGTACACGTCTTTACGTAGGTCTGATCCTGAAAAAATTTCGAGTTGATCAAATAAGTGCTTGTTCATTTGCACTAAAGTTTGCATCAGTTCTAAATCATTCACTTCATCAAATAAGGCACGCATTGGGTCTTTACCTGAGTTTGCATAGTGCTCAATTAAGATATAAATGGTTAAGGCAATCGCGCGGGAAATTTTCCCCATATTGGGTGTACTTTCATCACTGGCAAAGTAATAAAAACCACGGCTGTCATGTTGTAAATCGTGGCCAAGGGCGCTGAATAATGCGCGGTAATGATCAATTTGTTGATCAAGCTCTTGCCACATTACGGTGTCTTGTTCGCTAATGTGATAGCCGGTGACTAATTTTTTATTAATTGCTTGTAGATGACTAAGTTCATCTAAATTTATCTGTGTCATAACGGTTACTCATCCACTGTTGGTGTTTGCTGAGAGTCAACAGGCTTAGAATTAAAAGGGAAAAGAGAAAAATGTTGCCCGGCAATTTTTACGCGCATTTTTTCATCGCTTTGATTGATTTCAATATCGCTGTCACTTACCAGCTTTTGATATAAAAACAGCATTTCGTCGGCTTCAAGGTCGGGGTAGCTTTGCTCTAAAAAGGTCAATAATGGTTGTGGCTTTTTACGTTTAGCATTGAAGCGTTTTTTAAAGTTTGCTTTAACATTATTGTAATCTGGAATATTTGGCGTAACAAAAGCAGGCACATCTTGTTGATCAGGAAGTTCGTATTCACTGTGTTCAAACTCAACAAGTGCAGCCATATAAGCGACCATATGGCGCTGTTGCCCCAATGAGAATCGCTGCGTGTCAGAGACAAAATGTGGTTGTACGGCGCTGAGCATATTATCAACGCCATTTTTACGTACTAAACCAAGTACTTTAGCTGCTTGACGAGTGATCATATTATTACGGCGCAACTCTTCACGCAGTGGCATTAGCATATCGGCACTTTTACGCAGGCTTTCGCGACCAACTAAATGCATTTCTAAAATTCGGGTACGTAATCGTTCAAGCATGCGTTTATCTTGATAAGCTTTACCGCTGCGTTCAATATATTCGATTTGCGTACTGATTTGTGTTTCGATGGTATTAAAACAAGCATGAAAATCGCCACGAATATCAACCATTTCAAGCATTGGTTCAATGTATTCATCAAACGCTTCAATCACCGCTTGATAACGCTTTTGTAATGATTGCACCGCATTATTAGCTTTTGCTTGTTCTACAATATTTAAAATGGCATTTTCGTTGTGGGCAAATAGTTTCATTATTTTACGCACCCGATCATCCATAATGCGGCTAAAACGGCGCATCTCGTCGTAGTCTTCAATACTACCGGCATTGTCTAAACGGTTACCCAAACGGGCTAAATCTTCAACCAGCACGCTAATTTCTTGCGCCAAGCCTAAATGTTCTTCCTGCAATAAAAAAGTGGCAAAATCTGCAATTGCACGGTTAATTTCAAGTTGTGACGATTTAGCCAAGGGAATAATAATATCTTGGTTTAAAAGGCGGTTGGTTTCTTTGTAAATGCGCTCATTTGACCACGTAGGTTGTTTTTGTTTGATCGCATTTTGCACGTCTTTTAGGCTGAAATCAGCCATTTTAAAACGTTTAAATAGCAGCTCTAACATTCCCCAGTGCTCTGTTAGGGTATTTAGCAACTTTTTAGCTGGGATCATAAAACTCCAAAAATCCTAATTTATCTTGTAAAGCCGGCTTGTTAGGCCTCAGCGATTAGTCGTAGAAAAGCAAATTGACAATAGTTTTACACATTCTTTGGTGCTAGACTGCGCGCCGTGTCGTCCTGCGGCTCATAACATACAATTTTTACATTTTTATAAAGGTTGTTCAAACACCATGGTAACTGCAATTATCCTAACCCTGATAACGCTAGCATTCGTGCTCATCGTTATAGAGGATATTATCCATGTAAACAAGGCCAAAACCACGCTTTTCTTTGGTACTTTATGCTGGATTATCTTATTTATCTCGCCGCTTCACGGGCAAAGCCCCGAAAACGTACAACATCAACTTGACCACAATATTTTAGAGATTGCCACACTGTGGTTGTTTTTAATGGCTGCAATGACCTTTGTAGCCTATTTGAACTCCAAAGGTTTTATCCAAAATATTGTGCATAAGATAATGCCCAGTGCTATTAGCGAACGCAAACTGATGTTTTTGATTGGCGGGTTCTCCTTCTTATTTTCGTCGATTTCAGACAATATCACAGCCACATTAATTTCCCTTGCGGTGGTTATGTCGTTAAAACTCGATCCGAAAAAGCTAATTAAATACGCTACGCTTATCATCTTTAGTGTGAACTCGGGCGGAGTGTCGTTAATTACCGGTGATGTTACTACCTTGATGATTTTCCTTGATGACAAAGTTACCATTGGTCACTTGCTATTGTTGGTTGTGCCTGCGTTATTTAGCGTGGCGCTATTGGCCATTATGCTGTCATTTGGGCTCAACGGCCAAGTTGAGTTTACCAAACAAGAGGACCGTCGCATTGAGAAAACAGATATCACTATTGCAGTGATTTTCTTATCAACGATTGTCGGGACATTAACGTTAAGCGTGCTTTATCATGTGCCGCCTTTGTTAACTTTCTTATTTGGTTTGTCGTTGATGTTTTTAGTAGCGCAATTTTTAATGCGCAAAAAAGATGTGAATAAAAAAATCATCGATTATATTCGCGAAATAGAATACGACACCTTGCTGTTCTTCGTTGGCGTATTATTACTTGTAGGCGCCCTGAAAGAAGTCGGTATGCTCAGTAAGTTCACTCACCTTTACGAGTTAATGCCAGCACAATACGCTAATTATTTAATGGGTATATTATCAGCTGCGGTTGACAACGTACCACTAACGGCTGCGTTACTTAAAGCTGAAATAGTGATGAGTCCACAACAATGGTTGTCGTTTACGTATGCAACTGGGGTGGGGGGGTCCATGCTTATTATTGGCTCGGCTGCCGGTATTATCGCTATGAGTAAAGTAAAAGCGCTTACCTTTATGAGTTATTTACGTATGTCGGTGTATTTATTAATCGCTTATACAATTGGTTATATGGGATCGTATTTAGCTGGTAGCTTTATTTAATTGCTTTTATTATTTAAAACAACTTGACAGCTAGACGTCTAAACGATAACTTTCAAAGCCCGCTTAATAGCGGGTTTTGTTATTTAATTGCTAATAATTTAAGTAATTAATCTAACATTCAGAAGAGGTGCGGTACTTAGGTACTTAATGTTAGGCGACGTATGCCTGTAATCATTAAGGAGGGAAGTACTCGCCGAGGAAAGCAACTGGACGTCACAGTGGTTTTTCGGTTTATGGGGCTGAATCCTCAAAACTGTCACCAATTAGGTGGAGAGCTTCTGGCAGTGGACTTTTCTTATCGAGCACCCCCTTGCCAAGTTCTTCTTGTTTTATCGTGGTATGAATGCCACAAAAGGAGACGACATGAATACCCAATTAGCTGCAACTAACTTGCAACAGTCAGCACAAAATCAAAAATCAGACTACGTAGTCGCAAAGTTCGGTGGCACCAGTGTGGCTAACTTTGAAGCGATGAGCCGTTGCAGTGAAATTATTGTAGCCGATAACAACGTACGAGTAGTGGCCGTAAGTGCCAGCGCAGGAGTGACTAATCACCTTGTGACCTTATGTAAAAAAGATTTATCAGCAGATGAGCGCAATGAGAACATTGCTGGCGTTATTGCTATTCAAGAAGCTATTTTAAATGAGCTGTCATTGGATGCTGATTTAGCTCATGGCTTTGATGAAACCATTAAAGCTTTTAAGTCACTTGCCAGTGAGCCACTAAAATCAAAGCAACAACATGATGAGTTATTGAGCTTTGGTGAGCGTTTATCATCCTATTTATTTACTCAGGTACTGCGTTTAAATGGCTTAAATGCGGTGCGTTTTGATGTGCGACAGGTATTAAAAACCGACAGCCAATTTTCTAAAGCAACCCCAGATGTAGCTGCAACAGCAATGGCCGCAAAAGAGCATTTAATTCCGTTATTAGCTGAACAGGTTATTGTAACTCAAGGCTTTATAGGCAGCGACGCACATGGTCAAACTACCACACTTGGTCGTGGTGGTTCAGATTACAGTGCGGCATTATTGGCCGAAGCTATAAACGCTAAAAGCGTGCACATTTGGACTGATGTCGTGGGCATTTTTAGCACCGATCCGCGCTTATGTGCTAAGGCTACGCCGATTGCGCGTTTAAGTTTTGATGAAGCGGCCGAAATGGCTACCTTTGGGGCGAAAGTATTACATCCGGCAACTATCTTACCTGCGAGCCGCAGCCATATTAGTGTGTTTGTTGGTTCTAGCCGTGAGCCTGAACGTGGTGGTACCTGGATCGAACGTGAGAAATCACAAATCCCCGGAATTCGTGCTGTCACGCAGCGTAAAAATCAAATATTGTTAACCTTAAAAAGCCCTGAAATGCTTTTGGCTAGTGGCTTTTTAGCTCACGTGTTTACAATTTTAAGTGAGTTTAATATCTCGGTTGATTTGGTAACTACCTCAGAGATAAGTGTTGCAATTACTTTAGATAATGCGCCAAATGCCTCGCGTCCTGAGCTTGATCAAGAATGCCTTGATAAGTTAGCGGAGTTTTGCCACGTGTCGGTTGAGAACAACTTAACCTTAGTGGCATTAATTGGTTCACAAATTCAATTACGTCAGCAAGAAATTAACTTAATGAATGTATTAAGCGATTTTAATATTCGCTTAATTTGTCATGGCGCAAGTAAACATAACCTGTGCTTTTTAGTGGAGCAGAGCGAGTCAGACTTTGTTGTGCAAGCGATCCACAGCCGTTTATTAGAAGTTCAAAACGCCGCGTAATTGGGCGGTAGAATTTACCACAGAGCACTGCCAGTCAGTGCTCTTGTCACTTACCACACTGATATCAAACTCATGATATTGACAACTCAGCGCTGTTAAATTTGCTCGCTCAAGTTCAGTAAATACATTGGGGCTGAGTAATTTTGCAATTGGTTGGCTGGTGGCTTTGGCAAGTGCTTCTTTTAAGGTCCATATTCTAAAAAATCGTTCTGCACTTTGCTGATCTTGCGTTATTAAATTTACCTCATCAAGATGATAAAAATGCTTAGCGAGCTTTGCAAATGGACGCTTCAGGTTTATTTTTTCAATATCAAAACCAAATTCAATTCGTTCTACATTTAATGCAGCACCGACAAAACCATTAGAGTGGGATAAACAACTACGCAATACTGTGTCACAGTCAGTTATATGAAGCAGTAATTTACTGCTTTGCTGGTCAAATTCAGAGCTAATATGGTTATTTGCTAGATCACGAAATTGTGGCATCGTTTGTTTTACCAAATACTTAAGCAGTAGCCGAGTGGCTAAATATTCTTGCTTGGCTTTGTAACTTTTTCTACGGGTGATAACCGTCAGTTCAAATGGGCTTAATAGTGCGTTTAAATCAAATTCATCAACATTTAACTGCTGGGCGTCAAATAATAAAATAGTATTCGCATTGAACGGCTGCACGCTGTGTTTGGTGATAACGAGTTGCTGTTGAAAAAATAACGCAGGCATAAAATCCACAATTAAAGTGATAAAAGAACAAACATGTTTATATTTTGTGCGGTTGTGCGCTGGTTAATTAAGCCAAGGCAAATTTATTACTCTGTGAGAGTTAAATATGGTTTAATTCACAATAATGAAAAATAATAACAGATTTGTAGATGTATGGCACAATTGCGTGATGGTTTTCAAAGCCGCCTTGGCTTTGTTTTAGCAGCTTCTGGCGCTGCAGTTGGATTAGGTAATATTTGGGGATTTCCCACGCAAGCGGCAAATCATGGCGGCGGCGCGTTTTTACTAGTCTATTTTATAGTTATCTTTTTTTTAGCCTTGCCAGCTTTATACACTGAGTTGTACTTAGGCCATAAAGCGCAAGCTAATCCGGTTAAAGCACTTAGACAAGCATGGCAAGAGCAAGCACCGCAAGTAGGCGCTGCTGCTGGTTATTTAGGTTTAGCCGGTGCGATTGTGATGCTGAGCTTTTACTCAATTGTTGCAGGTTGGATGCTTGCTTATGCCCTTGAACCCATTGCTAGCTTTTTTGGATTTACCACCGTCAGTACGTTTTTGCACACGGATTCGATGGCGCGTAATTTTGTATTTACACCACTGATGCTGATCCTCACTGCGAGTATTATTCTCAAAGGTGTTAAATCTGGCATAGAAACATGGTCGCGACGGTTAATGCCGATGCTATTGGTGTTACTCGTTGTGCTAATTGCTTATATAGCCACGCTTGATGGCGCAAGTGAAGGCTTTGCTGCGTATTTAGTGCCAGACTTTAGCCAAATACTCGACCCAGGTTTAATTATTGCGGCAATGGGACAGGCGTTCTTTTCACTGTCACTGGGTGTCGGTTGTATGATGATTTATGGCTCGTACTTGCAGCCTGATGCTAATTTGCCGCGGTTAACCGCGTCGGTAGCGTTACTTGATACAGGGGTTGCCTTTTTAGCGGGTTTATTAATTATTCCTGCAATTTACGTGGCGCAGCACAATGGCGTGCAAGTATTTAGTGATGGAAAATTAGTGGGAGAAGGGCAACTAATTTTCGCAATTCTACCGCAGTTATTTAATACTATGGGCGAAATTGGCTTATTGGTTGGTTTACTGTTTTTTGTACTTATGTCGATTGCATCACTTACCTCGACTATTTCATCAACTGAAATTCCAGTGGCTTTTTTAGTTGAAAACCATCAAGTAGAGCGTAAAAAAGCGACGTTTTTAGTGAGCTTAACGGTTTTAGCCGCGTCATCGTTGATTATTTTCAATTTTGATTGGCTATTTGGTTTAGTGATCATGGTACTGACTCAGTATCAATTACCGCTTATGGGCTTATTTTACTTTATCACTGTAGGGTGGTTGTGGCGCCGTGGTAATCAATTAAATGAGGCTGCAAGTGGCATGCGTTATTGGTTTGCTCAGTACATACGTTATGTGTGTCCGATACTGATGACCGCCGTGTTCGCTAATGTCGCGTTTGGTTGATAATTTAGCTGTCAGTTTTTTAGTTTTAATTGTTAATACATAGTGTTATACCCAAGGAGGAATTATGAACATAGATGTTAAAGTCCCTACGCTTCCAGACTCAATACACACAGCAGATATCGCTAAACTTTATGTTAGTGAAGGCCAACTCGTTTATGCCGGTGATGTGTTATTTGATGTTGAAACTGAAAAGGTTGTTTTAGAAATAATGGCCGACTGCAGTGGCATTATTGAGAATATAACGATTGCAAATGGCGACCATGTTAATCCTGAACAGGTTGTAATGACTTTGCAGCAGCTTGCAGACAGCGAACTGCCAGCACGACCAACAGTAGACCAAACCCATGACAGTAAACTGTCAGTAAGCGGCTCAGCAGAAGAAGACGCTATTGCTTCTGCATTATTTAGTAAACTAAATACTATCTGCTGGGTAATTGGTTTTATTATCGGTGTGGCTGCAGGTGTTTTAGGAACCCTCATTGTGCTGGGTAAATAGCTAAAATGACCAATTATGTAAACCATCCAAGATATGGCAGCGAGCCAATCCTCTCTGGTAATAGTTATACAAAGCAAGAAATCGAGAATGCCTTTTGGTGGTATAAAAGTGTTCGCTACTTTCCTGAGACGGCAATCCCCGCAGTTATCGAAAAACAATGTGACAGTTTATATCCAAGGCAACTCTATGTTGATATAGAAGAGCAATGTGTCGATTGTCATAGAGCGTTTATATTTTTTGCTAAAGAGCAGCAATATTGGTTTGAAGAATTAAAGTTTTGGATTGATGCACATGCGATCAAGTGCTTTGAATGCAGAAAGAAAAGCCGTGCAATAAACCAGTTGCAAATTATCTATGCAAACTTAATCATTAAAGAGCATATAACGCTTGAGGAAACTCAATTGCTCAAGTCCAGCGCGCAGCAACTTTTTGAGTCAGGAGTTATTAAGAAGATTAATAAAGTGAATGCTATCCGTAAAATGTAAGTAGACGTACTTAAGAGACCTATGTGATTACATCTTAACTTGATTTGTCAGAACCGATAAATAGGACTCAATCAAGTCTGACTGTCACAGATGTGCCATATGCGGACATTGAAGCCGACTTAATAATACTGATAACTACGTATTGTAAATCTGCTCGAATTGCCACTAGTAAATGTGTTTCGTTTTACCAAGTTCTGTCTAAATCCTGAGCGTATAAAGAAATAGCTCGTTGATATTCTTTAATAGCATTACTATTCGTCGTGGATACTAAAAGTTCGTAAGCGTCTAGCAAAGTGCACCTGCCAGTAACTCGTCAAACCGATTAAACTATTTCTGAATTTCAATTAGGAGATAGCCATGAGAAAAATGCGTAGCCTTGAGCAGTGGCGCAACATTATCGAA
>NZ_JACJFH010000052.1:0-34435 GCF_014164495.1 Pseudoalteromonas sp. SG41-5
CTTGGCCTTACTAACGGAATACAATTAGCCTTTAGGGCGTTTTGCACCGTATTTAGAACGAGCTTGACGACGGTCGCTAACGCCTGCACAGTCAAGTGCACCACGAACAGTGTGAAAACGCACACCTGGTAAATCTTTAACACGACCACCACGGATTAGGATTACACTATGCTCTTGAAGGTTATGACCTTCACCACCAATGTATGAAGTTACTTCGAAACCGTTAGTTAAACGTACACGAGCTACTTTACGTAACGCCGAGTTTGGTTTCTTAGGTGTAGTTGTATATACGCGAGTACATACACCGCGCTTTTGCGGACACGCTTTAAGCGCAGCTGAGTTACTTTTCGTAACCTTGCTACGACGTGGCTTACGCACTAGCTGGTTAATAGTTGCCATTTAAATAGCTCCTGAAATTAAAATTACTACTGAAAAAAATAAAAAAATCCGCCCTTTATTTACAAGCTCGTACCAAACGTGCAGGTAAATGGGTGGCGGAATTTTAATGAGCAAAGATTGAGCTGTCAACCTAAACCGTTAGCAAGGCAGTAGATAACTGCCTTGCAAAAACCTAATCTATTGATTAAGTTAGATTTATTGATTTCCAGATAAATCCGCGTTTAAAGCATCAGTTAGCGCTTGAGTTGCCTCTTCTGCACTTACTGTTTGCTCTTCAACTACAACTTTGCTCTGCTTACGACGAGCCATACGTTCTTGATGATACGCAAAACCGGTACCGGCTGGGATCAAACGACCCACAATTACGTTTTCTTTCAGACCGCGAAGTTCATCGCTCTTACCATTTACAGCGGCTTCAGTTAGGACACGAGTTGTCTCCTGGAACGAGGCTGCCGAGATGAAAGATTCTGTGGCTAGTGATGCTTTAGTGATACCCATTAATTGGATTTCATATTTAGCAGGTAACTTGCCTTGAGCTTCTAAGTCGCGGTTTGCGATATTAACGCGTGCCACTTCAATTTGCTCACCGGCTAAGAATTCACTATGGCCGCCGTCAAGGATCGTACACTTACGGATCATTTGACGGATAATTGTTTCAATGTGCTTGTCATTGATCTTAACGCCTTGCAAACGGTAAACCTCTTGCACTTCGTTAACGATATAGTTAGCAACATGAGTCACACCACGTAGGCGTAAGATGTCATGTGGTGATTCAGGACCATCGGCGATAACTTCACCTTTAGACACTTGCTCACCCTCAAACACGTTAAGTTGACGCCACTTAGGGATCATTTCTTCGTAATGATCGCCTTCAGCTGGAGTAATAACTAAACGCTTCTTACCTTTAGTCTCTTTACCGAAGCTAATCGTACCGGTGATCTCAGCTAAGATAGCTGGCTCTTTCGGTTTACGCGCTTCAAATAAGTCGGCTACGCGTGGTAGACCACCCGTGATATCACGAGTTTTCGAACCTTCCTGCGGAATACGTGCTAACACGTCACCTGGGTTTGCCGTTACACCGTCTGTTACTTCAATCGTAGTGTATGAAGGAAGACGAGTTTCTTGCAGACCGCGCTCTTCACTTTCGATGATAAGCTTCGGCTCTTTCGCATTTATCTTAGCAAGATCTTTAACAACTACACGGGTTAAACCAGTTAGTTCATCAGTCTGTGCTTCAGTGTTGGAGTCATCGATATCGCTGAACGATACTTTTGACTTATGCTCAAGAACGATTGGGTGACTATGCGGGTCCCAAGTAGCAACGATGTCGTTACCTTGAACTTCCGTATTGTCTTGTACTGTTAATACCGCACCGTAAGGTACTTTATAACGCTCTTTCTCACGACCATGGCTATCGATGATAGTGATTTCAGTAGAACGAGAGGTAATAACAATCTTACCGTCAGTGTTTAATACATATTTTGCGTTATGAAGCTTCAATGTACCGTTAGTTTTAACTTGTACATTGTTTTCAGCAGATGCTCTTGATGCTGCACCACCGATGTGGAAAGTACGCATCGTAAGCTGTGTACCCGGCTCACCGATTGATTGTGCCGCGATAACACCTACTGATTCACCCGCGTTGATGATATGACCACGTGCAAGGTCACGACCGTAACACTTAGCACATACACCAAAGTCGTTATCACAGGTGATAACTGAACGTACGCGAACCTCATCTACTGAGTGCTCTTCTAAAAGATCACACAGTTTTTCGTCAAGCATGATATTACGCTCTACTAGTACTGTATTAGTACCAGGGATCACAATATCTTCAGCAACAACACGACCAAGTACACGTTCGCGAAGTGCTTCTACAACGTCACCACCTTCAATAAGCGGTTTCATTGTTAAGCCATCTTCTGTGCCACAATCGTCTTCGTTGATTACCAAATCTTGTGCAACGTCTACTAGACGACGCGTTAGGTAACCCGAGTTCGCTGTTTTCAGTGCTGTATCGGCAAGACCTTTACGCGCACCGTGCGTTGAGATGAAGTACTGAAGTACGTTTAGACCTTCACGGAAGTTAGCGGTGATTGGCGTCTCGATGATTGAACCATCTGGACGTGCCATTAGACCACGCATACCTGCTAGCTGACGGATCTGAGCGGCACTACCACGAGCACCAGAGTCGGCCATCATAAACACTGAGTTAAATGACGGTTGCTCTTCTTCTTCACCTTGGGCATTGATAACCGTGTCTTTTGACAAGTTGGCCATCATTTCACGTGATAAGTTTTCATTTACACGTGACCAGATATCGATAACTTTATTGTACTTTTCACCAGCCGTTACAAGACCTGATTGGAATTGTTGGTTGATTTCAGTTACTTCAGCTTCAGCTGCTTCGATAATTGATGCTTTGATCGGTGGGATAACTAAGTCATCGATACCGATTGAAACACCTGACTTCATTGCGTAGTGGAAACCGGTATACATAACTTGGTCAGCAAAGATAACTGTATCTTTAAGACCAAGACGACGGTAACACTCGTTTAATAAGCCAGAAATTTGTTTCTTACCTAGGGCCTGATTGATTGACGAAAACGGCATGCCTTTTGGTAAAATAAGAGACAAAATTGCACGACCAACAGTTGTATCGATAACAGTTACAGTGTCTTCTACTACACCATTTTCGTTTTTAACTGATTCGCTAATACGTACTTTCACGCGAGCGTGAAGGTCTGCATTACCGCTGCGGTATGCTTTTTCTGCTTCTTTTGGATCTTTTAAGATCGCGCCTTCGCCTTTCGCGTTGATGCGGTCACGGGTCATATAATATAGACCCAATACAACGTCCTGTGATGGAACGATGATTGGCTCACCATTCGCAGGAGATAGGATGTTGTTTGTTGACATCATCAATGCACGAGCTTCAAGCTGCGCTTCAATCGTTAGCGGTACGTGTACCGCCATTTGGTCACCATCGAAGTCGGCGTTGTAGGCCGCACATACTAATGGATGCAAATGGATTGCTTTACCTTCGATAAGCACAGGTTCAAACGCTTGGATACCCAAACGGTGAAGTGTTGGTGCACGGTTAAGTAATACTGGATGTTCACGAATTACTTCGTCTAATACATCCCATACTTCCGGAACTTCACGCTCTACCATTTTCTTAGCAGCTTTGATTGTCGTAGCCATGCCGCGACGCTCTAGTTTGCCATAGATAAATGGTTTGAATAGCTCAAGTGCCCTCTTCTTAGGAAGACCACATTGGTGAAGCTTAAGTGTAGGACCAACTGTGATTACAGAACGGCCTGAATAATCTACACGCTTACCAAGTAAGTTCTGACGGAAACGACCTTGCTTACCCTTGATCATATCAGCAAGAGATTTAAGCGGACGCTTGTTAGAACCTGTAATTGCACGACCACGACGACCGTTATCAAGTAACGCATCAACCGCTTCTTGTAACATACGTTTTTCGTTGCGTACGATAATATCCGGTGCAGCTAAATCTAGTAGACGTTTAAGACGGTTATTACGGTTAATAACACGACGGTAAAGGTCATTTAGATCAGAAGTCGCAAAACGGCCACCATCAAGTGGTACTAATGGACGTAGATCAGGTGGCAATACTGGAAGTACTGTCATGATCATCCACTCAGGGTTATTACCTGACTGGTGGAACGATTCCATTAATTTAAGACGTTTAGTGATCTTCTTACGCTTAGTTTCAGAGTTAATTGTTGGTAACTCTTCACGCATTTCAGCAATTAATTGCGCAAGATCGAGTTCACGAAGCAAGTCTAATACTGCTTCAGCACCCATCTTCGCTTCAAACTCATCACCGTGCTCTTCTAGTGCATCTAGGTATTCTTCTTCACCTAATAGCTGACTACGCTCAAGCGTCGTCATGCCAGGCTCAGTTACTACGAATGATTCGAAGTAAAGAACACGTTCAATATCACGAAGCGTCATATCAAGCATTAAGCCGATACGTGACGGTAATGATTTTAAAAACCATATATGTGCAACTGGGCTCGCAAGGTCGATGTGACCCATACGATCGCGACGCACTTTAGTGAGTGTTACTTCAACGCCACACTTTTCACAGATCACACCACGGTGTTTAAGACGCTTATATTTACCACATAAGCATTCATAATCTTTCACTGGACCGAAAATACGGGCACAGAATAAGCCATCGCGCTCAGGCTTGAAAGTACGGTAGTTAATAGTCTCAGGTTTCTTTACTTCACCGTATGACCATGAACGAACCATGTCTGGTGAAGCAAGACCAATGCGAATTGCATCGAATTCTTCGGTCTTATTTTGTTGCTTCAGAAACTTAAGTAAGTCTTTCACCTTAGCTCTCCTGTCGGAGTTAATCTTGAGGACGGATGATTTCGTCCCTACATTCTATTCGGCCGTAACAGATGCTGCAGGCTAGCTGCAGCATCTAATTGGCTTAATTTTCTTCCAACTCGATGTTGATACCCAGTGAGCGGATTTCTTTCAACAATACGTTGAACGATTCTGGCATACCTGGTTCCATTTTATGGTTACCATCAACGATGTTTTTATACATCTTAGTACGACCGTTCACGTCATCCGATTTCACTGTTAACATTTCTTGTAGAGTGTAAGCGGCACCGTATGCTTCTAGTGCCCATACTTCCATCTCACCGAAACGCTGGCCACCGAACTGTGCTTTACCACCCAGCGGCTGCTGAGTAACAAGGCTATAAGAACCAGTAGAACGCGCATGCATTTTGTCATCAACTAAGTGATTCAGTTTCAGCATGTACATGTAACCAACAGTTACTTGACGTTCAAACTGATCGCCAGTACGGCCATCATAAAGTGTAACCTGACCACTACGAGGGTAGCCAGCTAGCTCAAGCATGTCTTTGATTTCGCTTTCTTTCGCGCCATCAAATGCAGGAGTAGCGATTGGTAAACCACCTTTTAAGTTTTCAGCCAAACGACGAATTTCGTCATCTGTGAAGCTAGCAATGTCTACGAACTGACGAGATTCACCAATTTCGTATGCTTGCTTGATGAAGTCACGTAGCTCATGAAGCTCACGTTGTTCTTTCATCATTTCTTCAATACGCTCACCAATACCACGAGCAGCTAGACCCATATGTGTTTCAAGGATCTGACCGATGTTCATACGTGATGGTACACCCAGCGGGTTAAGTACGATATCAACAGTACGACCTTTATCATCGTATGGCATATCTTCTACTGGTACGATAGTCGAGATAACACCTTTGTTACCGTGACGACCCGCCATTTTATCACCTGGTTGGATACGACGTTTAACAGCTAGGTATACTTTAACAATCTTAAGTACGCCTGGTGCTAAGTCATCACCTTGGGTAATTTTACGACGTTTGTTTTCAAACTTTTTATCGTATTCAGCTTTTAGCTCATCGTACTGGGCTGCTAGTTGCTCAAGTTCAGCTTGCTTATCTTCTTCAGCAAGGCTTTGAGTTAGTAGCTTCTCAGCATTCAATGACGCTAATCTATCTTCATCTTGACCGGCTGCGATAAGTAACTTACGAGCACGATCTAACACGCCTGCTTCAAGAATACGGAATTCTTCGTTAAAGTCTTTTTTCGCGTCACGAAGTTGCATTTCTTCAACTTCTAGCGCGCGCTTGTCTTTTTCAACACCATCACGGGTGAAGACTTGCACGTCAATTACAGTACCTGTTACAGAGTTTGGTACACGTAATGAGCTGTCTTTAACGTCAGACGCTTTCTCACCAAAGATAGCTCGTAGTAGCTTCTCTTCAGGAGTTAATTGCGTTTCGCCTTTCGGAGTCACTTTACCTACTAGGATATCGCCGCCTTTAACTTCAGCACCGATATAAACAACACCTGATTCATCAAGCTTGCCTAGTGCAGATTCACCCACATTCGGGATATCTGCAGTGATCTCTTCAGGACCTAACTTAGTATCACGGGCAACACACTGTAGTTCTTGAATATGGATAGTCGTTAGACGATCTTCTTCAACTACGCGCTCTGATAGTAAGATTGAATCCTCGAAGTTATAACCGTTCCATGGCATGAATGCCACGCGCAAGTTTTGACCAAGGGCTAAGTCACCTAAGTCAGTCGAAGGACCATCTGCTAACACGTCACCACGAGTAACCGGTTCGCCAACCATACAAGTTGGTTTTTGGTTAATACATGTGTTTTGGTTAGAACGTGTGTATTTGGTTAAGTTGTAGATGTCGATGCCCGCTTCACCAGGGATGCGTTCTTCTTCATGTACATTAACAACGATGCGACTTGCGTCAGCATACATTACTTCACCACCACGTTTAGCAACAATCGTTACACCAGAATCTTTCGCTAGTGTTAACTCAATACCAGTACCTACTAACGGTTTGTCCGCTTTCAATGTTGGTACTGCTTGACGTTGCATGTTTGAACCCATCAATGCACGGTTAGCATCATCGTGTTCTAGGAACGGGATAAGTGCTGCCGCTACAGAGATCACCTGTTGTGGTGATACATCCATATATTGCTGGTCCATGCGACCCATAAAGGTAGATTCACCTTTGTGACGACATGGGATTAATTCATCAACAAACTCATTGGTTTCAGTTAAGTTTGAGTTCGCCTGTGCGATAACAAACTGACCTTCTTCAATGGCTGATAAGTAATCAACTTCATCAGTTACTACACCGTCTACCACTTTGCGGTAAGGTGTTTCTAAGAAACCATAGTCATTGGTACGTGCGTACGTAGACAATGAGTTAATTAGACCGATGTTTGGACCCTCAGGAGTCTCGATTGGACATACGCGACCATAGTGAGTTACGTGTACGTCACGTACTTCAAAGCCAGCGCGTTCACGTGTAAGACCGCCCGGCCCTAATGCAGAAATACGACGTTTGTGCGTCACTTCTGATAGCGGGTTATTTTGGTCCATGAACTGTGATAACTGAGACGAACCAAAGAACTCTTTAACTGCTGCCGAAATAGGCTTAGCGTTAATAAGATCTTGTGGCATGATCGCATCTAGGTCACCTAAGCTTAAACGCTCACGTACCGCACGCTCTACACGTACTAAACCTACACGGAACTGATTCTCAGCCATTTCGCCAACACTACGAATACGACGGTTGCCTAAGTGGTCGATATCATCAACATCGCCTTGACCGTTACGAATAGAAATTAATACTTTCATAACAGACACGATGTCTTCTTTGCTTAATGTGCCTGGGCCTGTGTCAGTGTCATAACCAACACGGCTATTGAACTTCATACGACCTACAGTAGATAAGTCATAACGTTCTTCAGAGAAGAACAAGTTCTCAAATAAGGCTTCAGCCGCGTCTTTCGTCGGTGGCTCGCCTGGGCGCATCATGCGATAAATTTCTACTAGTGCTTCTAAGCGGTTAGTGCTTGAATCGATACGTAACGTATCAGAAATATATGCACCGCTGTCCACTTCATTGATATATAGAGTATCAATTTTAGTGTGACCTGCTTTAACCAATTCAGCCATTAACTCTAAAGTTAATTCATCATTCGCGTTTGCAATCACTTCACCCGTTGACTCATCAACGTAGTTTCTAGCAATTACACGGCCAATGATATACTCATGGGGTACTTCTAAATGGCTAATGCCTTTTTTCTCAATGCTCTTGATATGACGCGCTGTTACACGACGGCCAGACTCAACGAACACTTCACCGTCTTCACTTTTTATATCAAAGGCAGCGGTTTCACCACGTAAACGTGATGGCACAAGTTCCATAAGAACTTTACCGTCAGTTACTTCAAACGCAGTGGTTTCGAAGAAGATGTTTAAGATCTCTTCTGTCGTGTACTCAAGTGCACGCAACATGATTGACGCCGGTAATTTACGACGACGGTCAATACGTACATATAAGTTATCTTTTGCATCAAACTCAAAATCTAACCATGAACCACGGTATGGGATAACACGTGCGTTATAAAGCACTTTACCTGATGAGTGAGTTTTACCGCGGTCGTTATCAAAGAATACACCAGGGCTACGGTGTAGCTGAGAAACGATAACACGCTCTGTACCATTGATTACAAAAGTACCGGTATCGGTCATGAGCGGAATTTCGCCCATGTAAACTTCTTGCTCTTTAATGTCTTTAACTGTGCCTGGCGCTTCTTTATCCATCACCACAAGGCGTAGTTTTACGCGAAGTGGAGCAGAATAAGTCACACCGCGAATTTGACATTCTTTTACATCGAAAACTGGCTCACCAATACGATAACTTACGTATTGAAGCTCAGAATTTCCCGAGTAGCTTTTGATTGGGAACACAGAACGGAAGGCAGCTTCCAAACCATGATCGCCATCAGCGTCCGGCACTAAGAATTTTTTAAACGATTCTAACTGCGTTGACAGTAAGAAAGGTATATCCAAAACTTGTGGACGTTTACCAAAATCCTTACGGATACGTTTCTTTTCAGAATAAGAGTAAGCCATGGGGTTCCTCAGCTTGCTGATCTTTGACCCGACCTGTTCTTGTAAGAACAGACTTAACTGGCATCTAAGCCAAGATTGTACAACATTTAATTGTTGTTCCAATTAGCTCCCACTTTAACACTAGCAAACTATAAAGCGTTGAAAGTAAAGAGAAAATTAGATTTTATTTGAGCTATAGGAATACATCGCTCTATAGCGCAAAAAGGCCGGTGATTAAATAATCACCAGCCCTTGCCTGATTTCTCAGACAGCGAACTTAGCAAAAGCTAAATTACTTAACCTCAACTTCAGCACCAGCTTCAGTAAGGTCTTTAGCAAGAGCTTCAGCTTCTTCTTTAGATACACCTTCTTTAACAGGTGTAGGAGCAGCTTCAACAAGAGCTTTCGCTTCTTTAAGGCCTAGGCCAGTTGCGCTACGAACAGCTTTGATTGCCGCAACTTTATTAGCGCCAGCGCCAGTAAGGATTACGTCAAATTCTGTTTTCTCTTCAGCAGCTTCAGCAGCAGGACCTGCTACCATAGCAGCTGCAGCAGTTACGCCGAATTTTTCTTCCATTGCTTCAACAAGAGCAACAACGTCCATTACTGACATTTCAGCAATTGCGTCAAGGATTTGGTCTTTAGTTACAGACATTACAAATTTCCTAATAATTAACGGACTCTAGGTCCAAAAAAATTTTACACCGAAAGATTGATTAAACAGCTTAAAATTAAGCAGCTTGCTCTTCTTTCTGTACACGTACTGCTTCAATTGTTTTACACAATTTGCCAGCAGACGCTTCTTTCATAGCGCTCATTAAGCGTGCAACAGCTTCGTCGTATGTAGGTAATGTAGCAAGCATTGCTGCATCAACAACATTTCCTTCAAAAGCGGCCGTTTTAAGCTCAAATTTCTCGTTCTTCTTTGCAAAAGCAGAAAAGATACGCGCAGCAGCACCTGGGTGCTCTGATGAGAAAGCGATTAAGCTTGGACCAACAAATGAATCAGAAAGGCACTCAAACTGTGTTCCTTCAAGAGCACGTTTTGCTAAAGTGTTACGGACAACTTTCATCCAAACACCATTTGCACGAGCTTCTTTACGAAGGGCAGTGATTGCGCCAACTGTTACACCACGAGAATCTGCAACAACTGCAGATAGAGCACCATTGGCTGCTTCGTTGACTTCAGCAACAATTGCTTTTTTGCCTTGAAGATTTAAAGCCATGGGTGTTACTCCTGGTTTAATGGGTTACCGTACATCGGCTTCCCTGTTCTACTCTTCCCTACCAAACAAGATAGAGATGCTTTTTACGGCGAGAGCCAGAAGATTAGGAAAAATCTATCTGGGGATTCACACCGTCTACGTAGGTGAATATTAAGGCCGAAGCCACCTACGGTCTTGGACGGAAGCCCAATTTATCGTTTTGCCCGAAGGCGCACCGAAATTATGGACTTCAACCCGAATTCTTTACTTGTTGAGAAAACAAAATTTCTCAACAAAATGGCGCAAAATTATAGTATAAATTTCACGCCATGTAAACACTCAATTAAACAACAGTTGTTGTTAAAGTGCTTTGGTCAACAGAAACACCTGCGCCCATTGTTGTAGAGATGGTTACTTTCTTAACGTAAACACCTTTTGCTTGTGAAGGCTTAGCCTTCTTAAGCGCAACAATTAGCGACTCAAGGTTTTGTTGAAGTTGCTCAACTGTGAAATCAACCTTACCAATAGTAGTATGGATGATACCATTTTTGTCATTGCGGTAACGCACTTGACCAGCTTTAGCATTTTTAACTGCTTCTGCAACGTTAGGTGTTACAGTACCAGTTTTAGGGTTTGGCATTAGACCACGTGGGCCTAAGATTTGACCTAGTTGACCAACAACACGCATAGCGTCTGGTGATGCAACAACAACGTCAAAGTTCATCTCGCCTTTCTTAACTAGCTCAGCAAGATCTTCCATACCTACTAGTTCAGCACCAGCTTCTTTCGCAGCTTCTGCGTTAGCGCCTTGTGTGAACACTGCAACGCGAACGTCACGACCAGTACCGTTAGGTAGTACAGTTGCACCACGAACGTTTTGGTCAGATTTACGAGCATCGATACCAAGGTTAACAGCAACGTCAACACTTTCTACGAATTTAGCTGTCGCTAACTCTTTTAAAAGAGCAACTGCTTCGGTGATTTCGTAATCTTTAGTCGCTTCCACTTTTTCGCGGATAGTACGCATACGTTTAGTTAATTTAGCCATTATCTTAGTCCTCTACGTTCAAGCCCATCGCACGCGCAGAACCTGCGATAGTGCGAACCGCAGCTTCTAAATCAGAAGCTGTAAGGTCAGGTTTCTTTGTCTCAACGATTTCTTCAAGTTGAGCACGAGTTACTGTGCCTACTTTTTCAGTGTTAGGACGGCCTGAACCAGATTTGATACCTGCAGCTTTCTTAAGTAAGTAAGCAGCCGGTGGCGTTTTCATGTCGAACGTAAATGAACGGTCGCCGTAAACAGAGATCACTACAGGAACTGGAGCGCCTTTTTCGATAGATTCTGTACGTGCGTTGAACGCTTTACAGAATTCCATGATGTTTACACCGTGTTGACCTAGTGCTGGACCTACTGGAGGACTAGGGTTAGCCATACCAGCAGCAACTTGTAGCTTGATTAGAGCTTCAACTTTCTTAGCCATTATAAATACCTCATTAGGTGGGTCTTAGCCTTGTGCGCGCGAGGACGCGTACTCTAGCGGCTTCCCAGTTTAAAAATTGGTTTCTCACTTTTCTGTATACAAACCAAGAAATGCTTACTTTGAATACAAAAAGGCCGCTGATTATAAGTTAATCAGCGGCCTTTTTCAAGCTTTATACCAAACAATATATTTTTTGGTATAAATCAGTTAATTTGTTTATCTATCTTGCTCAACTTGACCAAATTCAAGTTCAACAGGAGTAGAACGACCAAAGATAAGTACCGATACTTTTACGCGGCTCTTTTCATAGTCAACAGCTTCAACCACACCACTGAAATCAGCAAATGGGCCGTCAACAACACGCACCACTTCACCTGGTTCAAATAACGTTGCAGGCTTAGGCGCTTCAGCGTTTTCTTGTAAGCGGTTAAGAATGCGATCAGCTTCTTTAGCGCTAATTGGTGCTGGACGATCAGACGTACCACCGATAAAGCCCATAACACGCGCGGTGCTATTTACTAAGTGCCAGCTTTTATCGTTCATATCCATTTGGATAAGTACATAACCTGGGAAGAACTTGCGCTCAGATTTACGCTTTTGACCAGCGCGCATCTCAACCACTTCTTCAGTAGGTACTAATACTTCACCAAAGCTATCTTCCAAACCTTCGATCTTGATATGCTCAAGAATAGTTTGTGCAACACGCTTCTCATAACCTGAGAAAGCCTGTACTACGTACCAACGTAGTTTCTTTTCGTTGTTCTCATCCGACATGGGATCAGATCTCCAATCCAGTTAAAAAGCCTACTGCGCGGAATAAAATGCCATCTAATCCCCAAAGGATAAGTGCCATAATCGCAGTTGCAACCATTACAATAAATGTCGTATGGGTAGTTTCTTGGCGCGTAGGCCACACTACTTTACGTACTTCGATGCGTGCTTCTTTTGCAAAAGCAAGGAAGGTACGCCCTTTTTCAGTTTGTGATGCAATCCCCAAACCAGCGGCAACAGCAACAACAACACCAATAGCACGTAATAACACAGACTGATCTGCGTACATATAGTTACCAACTACTGCGCCTGCAAGTAGCGCAATTGCCACAAGCCACTTTACTGAATCCATCGCACTTGATGGAGTTTCTACATTCGTGCTCATAATATTATTACCTTAACTACAGACACAACAACCCTACACTATGGCAGGGTTAATCCATTAAAATCCAAACTTAAAAACAGACTTATTTAAACCGATTTTTAACCTCAGACTTTACCCACAAACAGGATAAAATGGCAGGGGCGGAGAGACTCGAACTCCCAACCATCGGTTTTGGAGACCGCTGTTCTACCAATTGGAACTACGCCCCTGCAAAGTGGATGCCTATTATACTTACGCAATTCATTAACACAAGTGTAAAAGATGCCCATAAGTCAAAATCTCATCACTAGATTGAAAAATCCATCTTAACATTGATTAAAAAGCAGTTTATGATTGTTTCAATTCAAGGGATATTACTACGCACGAGGAAGCACGTGCTAACAATAAAAACAACTATCTATCCGGCCATTATTGGTTTTTTATGGCTATTTCATAACAGCGCGCTGGCACTGTCTTTACATTTAGACTCCTTCTCTAATGAACAGGGGTTAACGCAAAACTCTGTCACTTGCAGCATAACTGATCGCCGTGGTTTTCATTGGTTCGCCACCCAAGGTGGGCTCAACCGTTTTGATGGTTATGAATTTAAACGCTTTAAGTCTCATCCAACCCAGCCAAGTCTATCGAGTAATTGGATCACCGACTGTGTTACCACTGACAATAATCTGCTGTGGTTTTCTACAGCTACACAAGGGCTAAACGCCCTAAATACAGAAACCGGTATATTCACTCATTTTAACCGTAACAGTCCATTAGCGATTAAAGATAACCGCATTTGGTCAATGCTTACTGATCAACACAATAATTTATGGTTAGGCCATGAAGATGGTAACTTAACTCGCCTAAATGTAGCCGAGCATGAAACTGCCTACTTTACCTACTCGCCAAACACCCAAGGTAGTATTATTTTTCAGGATATGGTGATTGATGCTAAGCAAAATTTATGGCTGGCCAGTAATGAAGGATTAATAAAATTTGATACAAAAACAGCTAAATTTAGCCACTTTTCAGCAAGTAAAAAGCAACTATGGCGCCTAAAACTCACGCCACAAGGGCAGCTACTGATTGCCAGTAAAACAGGGCTTAGTGTCTTTGATTTAGAAAGTGAACAGTTTAATGATATAAAACAACTAGATGGTATATGGATAAGCGATATTTTAATCGATAATAACGAGCATCTTTGGCTTAGCAGCTACGGCCAAGGCTTATATTATAATCCCAACTATCAAACAACTCTGACAAGCTTTAGCCAATTTAAACACCTTCCACAGCAACGTCATGGGCTTGTTAATGATTACTTACTGTCTTTGTATCAAGACCTGCAAGGTATTCTGTGGATAGGCACTGATGGTTATGGGTTACAACGCTACGATATGCGCCAAAATCAATTTAATCATCAACAACACAGCGATGACCCTAACAGTATTAGCCATGATTTTATCCGGGCCTTACTTAAAGATTCGCAAGGGCAATTATGGGTCGGTACCCGCAACGGGTTAAATAGACAAACAAAAGACGGCTTTGTGCGCTATCACGTCGATACCAGCAACCTTACCAACAACAATATATTCAGCCTTCATGAAGATAGCCAGCAGCGTATTTGGATTGGCACCTATGGTGGCGGTTTATTGCGTTATAACCGCGAAAGCGATGACTTTACATCATTCACAGTGCAAAGCCACCAGCTCAGCAGCAATAACATTTATGCGATCACCAGCGATCGGAACGGCAACTTATGGTTGGGAAGCAATCAAGGTTTAAGTCTGTTTAACCCAGATAACTTGACCGTTGAGCATTTTAAGCACTCGGAACAACACAATAGTATATCGAACAACACCGTATTTAGCCTCGTTTACGATAACGTTGCTAATGCAATTTGGGCTGGTACTCGAGTTGGCTTAAATAAACTTACCCTCAACAACAATGAATTTAGCCATTATCAAGCCGATCAAACAAACCCAAATAGCTTAAGTCATAACATGGTTACCGCCCTTCATCTGCAAGATGACAATACACTGTGGGTGGGTACTTTTGGAGGCTTAAATAAACTGAATAAAACAACGGCAGAGATAACCCGAATCACCGAGCATGATGGCCTGCTAAACGATAATATTTTTGCCATTAAACAGGATGCCAAAGGTTACCTGTGGCTGGCAAGCAACCAAGGTTTAACACGTTATCAGCCCAGCTCTGAAAATATGCAGCATTTTTTACCCCGTGATGGCGTGCAACATAATTCATTTATTCTCGGCGCGGCTTATCAAGCGCAGAACGGTGAACTATTTTTTGGCGGGATCAACGGCTTTAATCAATTTGATCCGCTTAAGCTACAGCTGGCAGCTACAACTCCAGAGCCTGTGTTAACCGAATTACTAATTAACAATCAAGCTATAGCCACTGCCCCATACACTAAGCACGAGACTCAAGCCGCGAAATTAATTAGCTATATACAAACACTCTCCTTTAACAAAGGTGTCGGCGTGATCGGCTTTAAGTTCTCAGCATTACATAGCCCGTCGGCACCTCAACAATATCAATATGGATACAAACTCGCTGGTTTTGATAAGCAATTTCTATATACCAACGCACAACAACGACAATTAAACTACCCGCAACTGCCCGCAGGCGACTATCAGCTGCAACTAAAAGTAAAAGATCAGTATGGCCAGTGGAGTAATGCTAAAGCTATGCTCGATTTCACGGTGGTGCCGCCGTGGTGGCAAAGTCGCCTTGCCTATGCCGGTTATGTTCTTCTCACGGGGGTTATTATTTGGCTTATTGCGGCCTCGCTATACCGCGCTAAGCTGGCCGAACAAACAAGTAAACAAGCCCGTGAGCTGAATCGCTTAAAAAGTCAATTTTTAGATAATATTAGCCATGAATTAAAAACGCCTCTGAGTTTAATACTCGCGCCACTTGAAAGCTTGCAGCTAAACCATAAAGATCAAGCTAGCCAAAAACAATTATCGATGATCAAACGCAATAGCCTACGTTTGCTGACCTTAATAAATCAACTATTACAGCTAAGCCAACGCCCCAGCTGCGCTATACATTACGTTTCGCCCTATCCTTTAGCACCATTTATAAAGCAGCTGGTTGCTGACTTCACGGTGCTGTTTGAACAAAAAGGTATTCACGTAACAATGACAGATCTCAGCCAAGGCTCTTGCTGCATAGCCCTTGAGCCAGAACATGCAACGTCAATTATTACCAACTTAGTTAGTAATGCCCTCAAATATACCCACTCAGGCGGTCAAGTTGAGATTAGCTTATCAGTGCATAATAACATGGCTCATATCGCGATTGTTGACACCGGTATTGGCATCGAAAAACACCAACAAGGCATTATTTTTGAACGCTTTACGCGTGTTGCAGCACAAAATCAAAACGGCAGTGGAATTGGCCTTGCTTTAGTTAAACAATTGCTAGAGCAATACGGCGGGCAGATTTCACTAACAAGTGAAGTAGGTAAAGGCAGTTGTTTTACTGTATCTCTGCCTTTGACTGAAGCAGAGCATGGCGCAACTTCGCTAGCAGCATCAGTAAATGAAGCAACCCGCCCCAGCAATTCGCAAAAGCTACTGATTGTTGAAGATAACGACGAAATGCGCGAACTACTGCTGACTTTGTTTGCTACTGAGTACCACTGCTTAAGTGCTATTAACGGCGAACAAGGCTTAGCCATCTGCCAAACAGAAATGCCAGATCTAGTGATCAGCGATGTGATGATGCCTTGCATGGACGGTTATCAATTACTTAATGCGCTACGCACAAATAACATTACCAGCCATATACCGGTGTTATTATTGTCAGCAAAAGCCGATACACAAAGCAGACTAAAAGGCCTTGATTTACTAGCAGATGATTTTTTAAGTAAACCATTTGAGCCGCAATTACTGCTCAGTAGAGTACAAGGGTTACTGAGTATTCGTGCAGTCCTTAATCGGCACTTAGCAAAGCAGCTTGCGGCTCATGCTCCGCCGCTGGTACTCGATCCGCAGCTTACACAAAGTAAAGATTACCAATTTACCGAACGCCTGAAAAACATCATCCGTGATAACTATCACAACGAAGCGTTTAGTATTGAAGAATTCGCTGCAGGATTATATTTAAGCCCACGTGCCTTACAACTGAAAATGAAAGCACTCTACAATTTAACTCCCAGTGATTATATTCGTAATACTCGTTTAGAGTATGCTGAAAAGTTACTTAGCGACAGCGATCTGAGCATAGGTTTAATTGCTGAAAAAGTCGGCTTTAGCTCACAAAGTTACTTTGCTCGCTGCTTTAAGGCAAAGCATAACGTTTCGCCCAAACAGTTTAGGGAAAATACCAACCTGAATGCAAAAACTTCGCCTGTGTGACCAAAGTGTTCGCCTCAGTACTATTTTTAACCTTATGATTTCTTTAAATTAACTTTAAAACAATTTGTAGAATAAAAACCTTCACTGTTTCTATTTGGCACATTAATTAAGGAAAATCATATGCTCACAACAACTAAAAAAGTACTGTTGGCAACCCTCGTTGCTAGCAGTCTTAGCGCTTGCCAAAGTACTTCAACCAAGGTCACTTCAAACCAAGATTCACCAAACATTAATGAAGTCGCCCAACAACAATATAATGGTCCAAAAGCGCGTATTGCCGTGGCACGCTTTACCGATAAATCGAATGACTCTCATTGGTGGCGAAAAGAAATAGGTGAAGGCATGGCCGACCAACTCACCACAGCTTTGGTAGGCACCAATCGCTTTATCGTACTTGAACGCCAAGCGTTAGATGCAGTGTTATCTGAGCAAGATCTAGCGGCTTCAGGTCGTGTTAGCGCAGCATCAGGGGCAGCTTACGGTGAAATTGAAGGAGCCGAAATAGTTGTGGTAGCAGCAGTAACTGAATTTGATGACGACAGCTCAGGTGCCAGTGTTGGTACTGGCGGTTTTATAGGTGATGTGTTTAGCTCAGTATCGGCAGGTTTTTCAGGCTCGCATATGGCGATTGATTTACGCCTTATCGATACTCGCACCTCACGTATTTTAGCAGCCACCAGCGTCGAAGGAGGTAGCAAAGATTTTGATTTTACCAGTGCGGCAACTAATTTTGGTGGTGCATTGGTCGGTGGTAATTTAAGTGGCTGGTCAAACACCCCTAAAGAAAAAGCGCTCCGCGAAGTGATAATCAAAGCTGTAGAGTTTTTACAAACTAAAGTCCCTGCCACTTACTATCGCTATAACAGTAATAATACCCTTGCACCTGGATACACAGCACCACCACCGCTTACGACCACGGCTGCCAAGTCAAAAGCCGTTGCTCCAGTAGCAAAAGTCGATGTTCCTACACATAGAATGCCGCATTATGAAAAGATGGATTTAGCCATGTCTCGCATGAATCTAGTCTGTTTAGGTTATTTAAAAAACCAACCCGATTATGAAGAATTTGAAACTGAAGATGTTAAGTACGATCGTCAAACAGTTATCGCACTGCGCGAATACCAACAAGAGAAACAATTAAAAGTGTCGGGACTTGCAGACGAAGCAACCAAAAAGTCACTCGATGAAAGTCAATGTATTGCTAAAACCAATAAGTCAGGGCTTGAGAGCTTAGGTAGTATGTTTAAAATTAACTAACCAAAGATCAAGTTATTTAGCAGCCAGTTTATTCTTGGCTGCTATACCATCTAAATACTTAGAACAGCTGTAACAGCTCGCCCTGATAAAAATCACAAAGCAACCAAATTTGTTGAAAAGGATGGGTAAGCGGTATCGTTATATTCTGTAACTCAGCGTCAAAATCCGCTTTATGCCAAATGGTGCTGGCGTTACGAATAAGCAGCCATGTTTGCTCTGATTGATAGTGCTTTTTTCCTTTTTGTTCTAATAACCGCTGCAGTGCACAGTGCAGCCGCTGCTCACTTGGTTGCATTGCCATATCAGCAAGATCTCGTTGCATGCTTATAGATAAAGGCCTGCCGAGTACTGCCATGGCTTCGGTTTCGCTGGCATATAAATGTGCTATTTCAATATCAAGCTTCTGTTCATTACGATAGCAACTGATATCTGGTTTACTCGGCTGATTATGCCAAATATGGCGCATTGGAATACCAAAGCGATGTTCATAGCAACGCAAGAACAACTTACCTGCATCATGCTCAAGTTGTAATTTTTCTTGCTCACTATGACGCGTCATTAAGTACCGCATATACATCAGCTAACAGGCTTGATGCACCAAATCTAAATGTTGACGGATTCAAATAACTTTCTCCCATAATATCAGTCGCTAGCTGTAAGTAATTACTTGCATCCATAACCGTTTTCACGCCACCTGCAGCTTTAAAACCGACTACACGCGGCGACTTTTTAATCGTACTTAACATCACTTCGGTTGCTTCAAGAGTGGCATTTGTAGCTACTTTGCCGGTGCTGGTTTTAACAAAGTCAGCACCACCGGCAATTGCTATTTCTGTCGCCAGTGTTATCAACTGCGCTGTTTTTAGTGCGCCGGATTCTATAATTACTTTTAATTGTACGTGTTCAGGACAACACTCTTTACTGGCACGCACATATTCTAGCGCTGTGGCTTCGTCCCCCGCGATTAAGGCTTGATACGGTAACACCAAATCAATTTCATCTGCGCCACGCTCTATTGCGATTAATGTTTCATTAATTACTTCACTTAGCTCACTGTTGCCTGAGGGAAAGTTAGTTACTGTGGCGACTTTTACATAACTAAGCTCGCGCTCAGCTAAAGCAAGCTTGGTGTCATCAACAAACTCACTATAAACACACACTGCAGCCGGAATACCTAGGTTGGGCTTAATACTAGCCACCAAGGCCTGTATTGTTGCCGCGCTATCATTACTATTTAAACTGGTTAAATCCATTAATTGCACGGCCAATGCCGCATCAGTTAGTTGCGTTGTCATAAATCCACCAAGTAAGTTCATGTATTAGCAATAGTACCAAATTTAACTATTCTCGCTATAGCTAATAACCAAACACTCTAAGCTCGATATATACTCATTATAGTACTTGTAACTCGGCGCAATCCCATGTTAACTAAGGCTTAAGCCAAATCGGACAACCATATATAACTTTTAGTTATATTAACTGGGTTTTAATTATTTTTTACTTAGCTTACGCCACTATATTCTGAGTTTCTGAAAAGCATCTTTGCTGTAATTTTTTCCAAGGGTCTACACATGCAATATTTACCTATCTTTACCAAGCTCGACAATAAACCTGTATTGGTTGTTGGCGGTGGAGAGGTTGCGTTACGTAAGTGCCGTGCATTTTTGAAAGCTCGCGCTGATGTCACTTTAGTAGCACCTTGGTTTTGTGATGAATTAAAAGAGCATGCACAAAATAATGATGTCACTCTAATTGACGCTTTTTTTGATGAATCACACCTTGATGGCAAAATGCTGGTCATTGCCGCAACCGACAATGATGACGTAAATAACAGCGTATTTGAACTCGCAAATGCACGAAATGTATTCGTTAACGTGGTGGATGACCAACCTAAATGCACCTTTATTTTTCCTTCAATTGTTGATCGTGACCCGATCACTATTGCAATTTCAAGTGCTGGCACAGCGCCGGTATTAGCACGGCGCTTACGTGAGAAGTTAGAAACGCTTATTCCACAACACATCGGCCCGCTTGCAAGTTTAGTTGGCAGCTTTCGCGACAAAGTAAAACAGCGCTTCACAAGTTTTGCTGATCGTCGCCAATTTTGGGAAGGCGTATTTGATTCATCTGTCGTCAGCAAAGTACAAACGGGTGATACAGCTGCCGCAAGCGTACAGCTTGAACAATTACTCGATACAAAACTGGTTCCTGAAGGTGAAGTATACGTAATTGGCGCAGGTCCAGGAGATCCAGAGCTATTAACACTGAAAGCACTGCAACTAATGCAACAAGCTGATGTGGTGGTGTATGACTTTCTAGTCTCTGACGAAATTATGGAGCTAGTACGCCGCGATGCTGATTTAATTTGTGTGGGTAAACGCTTAGGCGATCACAGTGTCGTGCAAGAAGATACTAACCAAATGCTAGTTGACCTTGCCAAGCAAGGTAAAAAAGTGTGCCGCATTAAAGGTGGCGACCCGTTTATTTATGGCCGTGGTGGTGAAGAAGTTCAAGTACTTGCAGCTAATAACGTAAATTACCAAATCGTCCCTGGCATAACTGCTGCCGCAGGTTGTAGCGCTTATGCAGGTATTCCGCTAACGCACCGTGACCATGCACAAGCCATACAGTTTGTAACTGGTCACTGTAAAAAAGACGGTCAAGAACTAGATTGGCAATCACTGGCAAAACCAAACCAAACTCTGGCTATTTATATGGGTGTAATTAAGTCTCCCCATATTCAAGCACAATTATTAAAACATGGTCGCGGTGCAGATACACCCGTGGCAATTATTGAAAACGGTACTCGCAAAAATCAACGCGTTGTAACCGGTAAATTAGGTGAGCTGGCCGATTTAATCGAGCGTCACAGCATTATTTCACCGGCATTATTAATTATTGGTGAAGTTGCTTCATTACATGAAGAACTTCATTGGTTTGGCACAAAAGCCCAAACTAGTAGCTTTGCACAACCGCTTACAGACGTGGCATAGCTTTAAACTATTTAGATTTTAACTTTTAATCATTTTAGTAGGACGACTAACAATGGCTTTAACTCACCTTCAGCAATTAGAAGCTGAAAGTATCAAAATCATGCGCGAAGTTGCTGCTGAGTTTGAGAACCCAGTTATGCTTTACTCTATCGGTAAAGATTCATCGGTACTTTTACATTTAGCGCGTAAAGCGTTTTACCCAGGTAAAATTCCGTTTCCACTGCTTCACGTTGATACCAACTGGAAGTTTAAAGAAATGATCGAATTTCGTGATCGCTTAGCAAAAGAGTACGGTTTTGACTTACTCGTCCACAAAAATCCGGAAGGCTTAGCGATTGATATCAGCCCATTTACTCATGGCTCTGGTAAGCATACCGATATCATGAAAACCCAAGGCTTAAAACAGGCGCTTGATAAATACGGCTTTGATGCCGCGTTTGGTGGTGCACGCCGCGACGAAGAAAAATCTCGCGCTAAAGAGCGTGTTTATTCATTCCGTGATAAACACCACAGATGGGATCCAAAAAACCAACGTCCAGAGCTTTGGAATACCTATAACAGTCAAGTTAACCCTGGCGAAAGCATCCGTGTATTCCCACTTTCTAACTGGACTGAACTTGATATTTGGCAATATATCTATCAAGAAAACATCGATATGGTTCCGCTTTACTTAGCCAAAGAGCGCCCTGTTGTAGAGCGTGATGGTACTTTGATCATGGTTGATGATGAGCGTATGCCGCTTAAAGAAGGAGAAGTACCCATGATGAAATCTGTTCGTTTTCGTACTTTAGGTTGTTACCCACTTACCGGTGCAGTGGAATCAACAGCCAGTACACTGACTGAGATTATCGAAGAAATGCTGCTATCTACGTCATCTGAACGTGAAGGTCGGGTAATTGACCACGATTCAGCAGGTTCAATGGAGAAGAAAAAACGTGAGGGCTATTTCTAATGTCTATTAATACTAGCGATACAATTAACGAAGTAAAAGCAATTGGCATCGACGCCTATCTTGCTCGCCAACAAGACAAAAGCCTATTGCGTATGCTGACCTGTGGTAGTGTGGATGACGGTAAATCAACCCTAATTGGCCGCCTACTGCACGACAGCCACCAAATTTATGAAGATCAGTTAGCAGCACTGCATAAAGATAACGAAAAAGTCGGTAATGCCGGTGAAGAGCTCGATTTAGCACTACTGGTTGACGGCTTACAAGCTGAGCGTGAGCAAGGCATAACTATTGATGTAGCGTACCGTTATTTTTCAACGGCTAAACGTAAATTCATTATTGCTGATACTCCAGGGCATGAGCAATACACCCGCAACATGGTAACTGGTGCATCAACCAGTGATGTAGCGATTATTCTTGTTGATGCGCGCTACGGTGTGCAAGTACAAACTAAGCGTCACAGCTTTATCTGTGATTCATTGGGTATTAAACAGTTTGTTGTTGCCGTGAATAAAATGGATATTGTTGATTTTGACGAAACCGTTTATGAGCGCATTAAAGCCGATTATTTAAAATTTGCCGAGCAACTTAACGTATCTAACATCAAGTTTGTGCCTATGTCGGCGCTTAAAGGCGATAACGTAGTAACACGCTCAGAGCACACACCATATTACACAGATAAACCACTGCTTGAGTTATTAGAAGACTCACCAGCAGCTGAAACAGACACTGGCTTTGAAGCGCGTTTCCCTGTGCAGTATGTAGTACGCCCTAACCTAAACTTCCGTGGTTTCCAAGGTACTTTGACCTCAGGAAAATTACGCGTTGGTGATGCTATTAAAGTATTGCCATCAGGTAAAACCTCAAGCATTAAAGAGATTGTAACCTTTGACGGCAACTTAGACACAGCCGAAGCTGGCCAAGCAATTACTTTAACGCTTAACACTGAAATTGATATTAGCCGAGGGGACGTGATCGTTCCTGCTGATTCAACAGCGACTGTAACTAACCAAGTACAAGCAAAGCTTGTGTGGATGCACGAAGCGCCGCTGGTACTGGGTAAAAGCTATAACTTTAAGCTAGGCAGTAAAAATACTTCGGCTATCGTGAAAAAGATTGATCACACCATTGATGTGAACACCCTTGAACACGGTAGCGCAAACAGCCTGCAGTTAAACGAAATCGCGATTGTTACCCTAGAATTGACCGAAACCATTTTGGCCGATGCTTATCACAACAATCACGAAACCGGTGCGTTTATTTTAATCGATCGTTTATCTAACTTAACTGTTGCGGCGGGTATGATTGAAAACGTGCTTGCTAAGCAACAACAAACGGGTAACTTTAGTGAGTTTGAAGTTGAATTTAATGCGTTAGTACGCAAGCACTTCCCACATTGGCAAGCGCTTGATATATCAAAGCTTAAATAACCAACTTTGCCTGTTAAGGACATATAAAGCATGTATCAACAGCTAGTATTAACAGGCATTATGCTAACTTTAGTCGGGTGCCTGTTTGGCACGCGGCTAAAGCCAGCATGGCTTTTTGTTGGCGCCATTGGCACCGCATATCTAGGCGGGTTAATCGACCTTGAAGATATGCTGATCAACTACGCCAATCCATCACTGATCACCTTAGTGTTATTAGTACTGGTTTCGATTGCGGTTGAAAAAACTACACTCGTACAAAAGCTTGCCCAGTCATTATCAAAAGGAAGTTTAACCAGCTCAGTCACTAAGCTCGGACTTTCTACAGCGTTTTTATCCTCATTTACCAATAATACAGCGGTTGTCGCATCGCTCATTACTGCCATAAAAGACAATCCAAACCATTCACCTTCAAAGCTACTATTACCGCTGTCGTATACTGCTATTTTAGGTGGCACAATTACCTTAATTGGTACTTCAACAAATTTAATCGTCAATGGTTTTGCCGTTGATGCAGGCATGGCACCGCTAGGCTTTTTCGACTTTACCATAGTCGGGTTAGGCGCATTAAGTGTGGGCCTGATCACTATTTTAGTGATGCTAAAATATTTGCCAGACAACGGCAAAAACGATCAAGAAGTGGTGCCTTTTTATCTCGAAGGTAAAATAGAAGAAGGCTCAAAACTAATTGGTAAAAGCGTAGAAGAAAATGGCCTGCGCGAACTTAAAGACTTATTCCTAGCGGAAATTATTCGCGGCGATAAACGCATTTGTGCAGTGACCCCGCAACAAGTGATTAAAGCGGGCGATGTATTGCTGTTTGTCGGTGACATCAAATCAGTGCCATTGCTAACACGCTTTGACGGGCTAAAAATAGTTCACGATAAACATCAAAAAGATGTTGAGCACCTCGTTGAAGTTGTTGTCAGCCAATCATCTAAATTTATAGGAAAAACAGTTAAAGAAGCGCGTTTTCGTGAACAGTTTCATGCCGCTGTTATCGCTATTCGTCGCGGCCATGACCGCTTACAAGGTGGCCTTGGTAAAGTGCAGCTGCAAGCGGGAGACTCACTGATCCTCGCACCAGGTAAAGACTTTTATAGTCTGCCTAATTTAAAACGCGAATTTGTGTATATTTCTGGGCTTGATTTACAAACTCACTTAGCGCCCAAGCAATCTAACTTAGTATTAGCGAGCTTTGCAACGGTACTTGGGCTGAGTATTATTGGCTATGTACCACTGGTAAAAGGCTTATTAGTATTGCTGATTGGCTTAATGCTCACGGGAACGATAAAGCTGAGCGAAGTAAAACGCCGTTTTCCTATTGAATTACTTGCTGTAGTTGGTAGCGCCATTGGCCTTGCTAAACTGATGATAGGCACCGGCCTAGCTGGACAAATATCTGCAGCATTGTTTTATGTACTCGGTGATTTTGGCCCCTATGGCGCGTTTATCGCGATTTTTGTAATGACAGTAATGTTCACCGAACTTATCACCAATAACGCCGCAGCGGCACTATCATTCCCTGTCGCTTATGCATTAGCAATGGGCTTTAATGTTGACCCGCTGCCGTTTATTATGGCGGTCGCCTTTGGTGCATCTGCAAGCTTTATATCACCATTTGGTTATCAAACTAACCTGATGGTTTATAGCGCCGGCAATTATCGTTTAAAAGACTATGTATTAATGGGTTTACCGCTTTCTATTATTTATTCAATAACGGTATTAACCCTGATCCCGCTGGTATTTCCATTTTAAGCCAGCGCTTACTCATAAGAGAGTTTTATAATGGATGAGAACATTGTTTGGCATAACTATGCCATTACTAAAGCACAACGTAGCGAACACAAAAGCCATAAACCGGCTATTTTATGGTTCACTGGTTTTTCCGGCTCAGGTAAAAGCACCGTAGCAAACGCCCTTGAAAGCGCACTCAATCAACAAGGTATTCACACCTACCTGCTAGATGGCGACAATGTACGCCACGGCTTGTGTAAAGATTTAGGCTTTAGCGACGAAGACCGTATCGAAAATATTCGCCGCGTTGGTGAAACCGCTAAACTAATGGTCGATGCTGGATTATTGGTACTCACCGCATTTATTTCCCCATTTCGCGCTGAACGCGATATGGTAAGAAACTTAGTCGATGACGGTGAATTTATCGAAGTGTTTTTAGACACACCTCTGGACGTATGCGAGAGCCGCGATCCAAAAGGCTTATACAAAAAAGCCCGCGCAGGTGAAATAAAACACTTCACAGGTATAGATTCAGACTACCAAATACCCCATTCACCGGAAATAATCTTAGATACCAGTAAAAACACCCTAGACCAATCGGTGCAAGAGCTGATAGCGTATCTAAAACAACAGCAAATTATTAAAGGTTAAGTCATGAACCAAACGGAACTGCTCGAAGAAATACTGATCCTTGCCCGCCAAGCTGGCAGCGCTATTATGGGGATTTATGAAAAGGATTTTAACGTTGAGTACAAAGCTGATGAAAGCCCTGTAACCGACGCCGATCTTGCAGCTCACAAAGTGATTGCCAATGGCCTAGCCCACTTAACCCCAGAGATCCCAGTATTAAGTGAAGAAAGTGCCGATATCAGCTGGGATATCCGTCAAACGTGGACCCGCTATTGGCTGGTTGACCCAATCGACGGCACTAAAGAGTTTATTAAAAAGAACGGTGAGTTTACCGTTAACATCGCCTTGATTGAAAACGGCAAGCCTATCTTAGCGGTAGTAGATGCGCCTGCGCTAGGCGTGTCTTATCTGGCAGCAGAGGCAATCGGCGCATTTAAGGACCGCGGTGATGAGCGCATTGAGCTTAAAGTCACCACCAAAGCAAACAAAGGCCTTATCCGCGTAGTCGGCAGCCGCTCGCATCCATCACCGGATTTAGCAGAGTTTGTAAAACGCTTTGACGAGGTTGAAATGGTCTCAAAAGGCAGTTCACTAAAACTGTGCTTAGTCGCCGAAGGCAGCGCCGATATTTACCCACGCCTAGGCCCAACCTGTGAATGGGACACCGGTGCCGGCCACGCTATAGCCGAAATCGCCGGCGCAAAAGTCACTAAGCTTGATGGCAGCCCGCTTGTTTATAACACCAAAGATGAGTATTTGAATCCGTATTTTGTTGTGAGTGTGATAGAAGAGTAAAAGCTTTCAGCTGTAAGCTATCAGCCGTCAGATTAAGAGCAGATCGGCGTTAAATTAATCACCGTTGGCTGGGTTGAGTATAATGACGTAGGCTGGGTAGAGCGACGCGAAACCCAGCATGTTTAAGCCACAAGCTGTAGAGCTTTAAAAGTTGTAAGGCCGACTCTTCACTCGTAGGAGTTGGCTTCAGCCACGAAAAATCCTGCTCTGCATTCTGTTTGAAAAAACAATTTCACCACAGAGAACACCAAGGCGCTTCGCTGCACAGAGGTTGAATCATAAGCTGTATAGCTTTAAACGGTAAGTTTAAGCCCGACTCTTCACTCGTAGGAGTTGGCTTCAGCCACGAAAAATCCTGCTCTGCGTTCTATTTGAAAAAACAATTTCACCACAGAGAACACCGAGTCGCTTCGCTACACAGAGAGCTTTAGCCATAGGCGGTAAGTCTAGCACTTCACTCGTAGGAGTTGGCTTCAGCCACGAAAGCTGCTCTGTATTCTATCTTAAAAACAATTCCACCACTGAGAGCACCAAGGAGCTGTACAGAGAAGCTATCTCATTAAAAATATGGTTTAATTTTACTTTCTATTGCTTCATTTAACCTCAGAGCATTATTAAACCTTATAGTAGGGTTCATTGGTATTTCTAAAAAAGTTTTAGGATCCACTCCTAATAATATGCTGAGCTTTTCTTCTGCAATTTGAATATCTGATACATCAAATTTAAAGCATTTGTTCTCGTTATCAAAACTCCACTCTTTCGTGCAAGAAATTAGATAGAGGCATAAAAAAGAATAATCACTTTCATTTTCCATTTGGTTTAATCCTCTAAAAAACGCCTTAATATTAGTTGGCTCTGAAGTGCTGGATAATAAACCCAACACTTCATAAATTAACCTGAAAAGTATGTGTTTTTCTTCGCTTAAAGGTATTTGACTGTCATCCTGAATTCTATTAAAGAAAAAGCTAAAAACCTCATTTAAATTTTCCAGCGTTAAACTTTCTGCAATTAGCCAAGCTATACTAAGTTCAATATCACAACTTTTACTGAAATCTTGAAAATTTGAATCTCTATCACGGCTTGAACGCTCAAAAAAACCCGTAATCCCCTTATTTAGATCATCACAACAATTGGGTATAAAAAAGAATCGCTCTACACCTAAACGATAGTCACTATCCAACTCAAACCATTTATTCAAAAACTCTAAAATATCTTTAGACTCTCGTAGTTCAATAACTTTGGCGATTAAAACTTGATCGCTCAACTCTGTATTTTTTGATGCTTTCTTGATTGATAGCTGCTCTCGTTGAATCCGATCTAAATAATTAACAGTATTATTTGTACAGCCAACTGATTGTAGATAATTAAACTTAGGATTCATCACCAAGCTTTTACTATTCTGATCTTTTTGGGTTTTAATATTGGTGCAATCTATCTCAAGTCGAAACGGATTTAACTTAATATTGTTTATAGCATTACTTTCAATAGTCACTGAGGTAGAAGCTTCTTTTGTAGAGCCCCTCTTTACTAACTCTTTCGCTACTTCTTGCTGATCTTTAGATTCTTGATCATCCCTTCGCCAATCAATACGAAGCATATGATCTAGATATTGCTTTAATTGTTCATCTTGAACACCATCCTTACTTTTGCATATCTCTTTTATTTTTAACTCGAGACTTTCGGGAGCAGACCACCTATGTAGTAATTGATTACCTTTCTCCGCAAGCTTTTGATACCTGGAATACTGAACAGGATAAACTTCTCTAAAAGCGACCACCATCATCAATGAAATAAAATTAACTTCCCCCATCAATTTTTCAGGTTGCCAAGCTTGATCCACTCTCCGTAAGACCTTCTTTAAAACCCGGAATGAGTTTAAATGATTGTTAATATAGCTCGTGGATACCTCTAGTTTTTTTAATTCAGATGTTAAGCTATCACGCTGCCCGTTGTTTTGATCATCTAACTTGATCAATCCCCAATAACCAATTATTTTATAATTTTTGATTTTCCGCTTTTTATTCGGTTTTAACGCATTTTCCAAGCTGAGCTTTGTGTATAGATTTAGATATTCATAACAGTCCTGAGCAGCAATATCCTCTCTATAATCAGTTGCTTTTGAGATCACTTCGGCGGCAACTTCATTTTCATTACCCATTGCGATGATAAAGTTAATATGACTTAAATCTTCGCCCTTTAATCTATCCAACAGTGCAGCTATATCATTTAGGCGTTTTTCATTTTCATCACCTGTGCCGCGATCTACGTCTTGTAAGGTGATCAGTAATTTATGGTTGGTTGCTTCAAGAACATCATTAAGCTTTTTGAAGCTCTCTTCAATATCAACGGGGCCTGCCAGTAGTGTGGATGCAAACTGAAATATGCTGCCGCCTGATTTTAGGGCTTCGGTATAATGTTTTGGTAAGGCACGAAAGGCGCACATATCAATATGTTGGCTGATATCATCGATGATATGACTCAATACTACATGAGCAACCCTGCCACTTGCTGCGCCCCACGTTGATATATCACTATGTATCCAGATCCCATCTTGCTTAGGGCTTTTTGCTAACTCACTTGCAATACTGTCAACTATACTGCTTTTTCCACAGCCAAATGGCCCACACAGTGCGATATGTTGCGCTCCCTTTTTCTCATATCCTTCTTTATCACCACCGGTTAACAGCCGTTCAGTAATACGAGTGGCATAAATCCGTAAATCAGGCTCCAGTTGTTCTGTGTTTTTAATAGTTGAATCGTCTTTAAACCAATTTTTGAACTCACCTAAGGTTTTAAAGTCATTTGAATTAAGGCTTGACGCACACTCTATGGTTATTTGTTCTCGATTTAATTTAACGCATCCATTTACATATTTACCTATCAAAAATATTACGAAAAGTATGTAAACATCTACCACTATAAAAAGTGGCCAACTAAAACCTGTATGACTGATATGCCAATAAATAAAAACTGCGCTAATCGCAGCTATAGAAGAAAAGCATACAAGCAAATTAAGGTTAATTTTTTCACTGTCTTGTTGGTAGGCTATAACTATGGAAGAACCTAAAATAGATAAGATGAAATACTTAAAACAAGAACTAGCCGCTATTAACTGCTGTACATTTGAAGTGAAGTAAAAAATCGAACCTATAAGAATTATCGAAAACCATAAGCTTATCGTCACTGGCGGGTACTTAAAGCTAAACCCAATACTGCGTTTGGCGTGGGAGATATAAAACTTATCCAGCATTAGCTTGATGCCAATGCCGGCAAGAAAAGCAAAACTATAGTGCAGCGCAGGATTGGCGTATAAAATACTGCCCCACTTCATATAGGCTTGCTGTACAAAACTGACGTTACTTAAAAATACTGTAATTGCGGCCGCTGTAATTGCGCACAATAACAGTGATAACCAACGCTGGGCTGGAATAGGAAGAGACTGCGACAATTTAATATCCTTATAAGGAATCTAGTTTGCATTTCAAATAACTCAATCAGTGTATACCCTGTTGAATAAAAATAGAAACTCAGTATTTTTTATATATTGGTTACAATTTTCAGGTACAGTTTTTAGACAGTTTTTGCTAGGCTTTATATTTACGGAATTCAATAACAAGGAGTAATTAATGAGATGTCCTGAAATTGACGATTTGGAGTTTTCTGAGCGTGGCAAGCTAGCTGTAAAAGAAATAAGGCGAATAAAAGAAATTAATCAGTGGCTCAGTGCAACAATTACAGTTGGTACTTTTGCTAACATTTTTGCGGGTAATGGCATCATTAAAAGTCACTATAACCTCACTCAAACTGATTTTGATGCTTTTTCTACTGCACTAAAAAGCTCCCCAAGCATAGCTCGAAAAACCATAGAAACGATATCTGGTCTTCAAGCAATTAAAGCTAAAACATCTAAAGAAAGGCAGTTCTGGAAGGCTGTTTATAACGGTTGCGAGGCTGCAAAATGAATAATTTTATTGTTTTCGCTCTTGCTTTATTCAGTTCCTTTTTAACATATGCAAATATAGCCGAAAATAACCTCACTAGTTATTTAACGGTTGAATACCATAATTCAATAAAAGCATATGACACTAAACTTGAAAAATGTCAGCAAACAGCAATAGTTATAACTCCAGATGACGTTAAACATATTTCAGATGACTGGAATGTGCTTAGTAGTGTTTTATCTTATCATTATGCAAAGACGCAAGATTTATGCACACATGATGAGTTGCAGCGTTTCACATTGCTTTCAGCAAAATTGCAGGCCTTAAAAGATAGCGATAAAACCATGCTTGATAAGTACAACCAATTAATTATGGCAATCCCTTTAACTTTTGAGCGAACTAAAGCTGATTACTTTATTTTGCCTGAAGATATACGTGAACAATTTTCTAGCTTAGAAAAATTAAATAAGCCATTTAATTTAATGAAGACAATGGAAAACTTCGAGTAGCCAAGCCTTGATAAAATGAGCAAATAATTACATTGCTCATCGTAGGCTGAGTTGAGTATTACAACATTCAGCCTATTTGAACCAAAGAAAGCAGTAAAGCTTTAAGCGATAAGCTTGAACCATTCGATTGCTAAGTTATTTTATCAGCTCGTGCTACTTTTTCTGCATAAAAATAAGTTGATTGCATATCCAAAGGCTTACTCAATAGCCCGGTTTCTATATTGTTCAATACAGCTAGGTTTTTCTTTGCAGGTCCATAGTCTGGATCAAGTGCTAACGCTTGCTCAAAGTAATCTCGCGCTTGCATATAATCCTGTAACATTAAATAACAAATCCCCAAGTTCCCTTTAGCCTGCACATGCTTAGGCTGATTTGATGCAATCACTTTAAACAAGGGAATAGCTTTTTCATACTGCTCTGTTTGGAGAAATTCAAAGCCCCTATCGAAACGTTCTGAATCTTCAAGGTACTGTTCAATAGTAAAACCTGTCGGCAAGCCTTTTTCAACTAACTCAATAATTTCTTTAGACGCAGTAATAACGTCAGTCTCTTCTGGTGATGCATACTTCAATGCTGCAACATGGTGCTTAATAGATAAATCAACCTTTCCAGTTTTTTGATAACTAATCGCCAGGTTATAGTGAGCTAAAGCATATTCACCATTAACTGCTATGGATTTCAGCAAGTTTTGTATAGCTAAGTTATAATCACCTTTGAGTACAGCCATTATACCGACCCCATAATAGGTCAAGTAATGACGTGGGTACTTTTTAGCTGATTTTTTCAGCAAGTACTTACCCTGTTTCGCATCGCCATTCTGCAAAAAATAAAATGCATCCTCTAAGATATCTTCGAGGTATAAGGTTGCTTTATCGACCATTTGATCTCCATTATTATTACTTTGGTTAAATAGAAGACCTAACCGTTGCAAGCCATCAATTTTAAGTTGTATTTAAAAATACTTCAACTGATGGATAAGCTCCTCAAAGAGCTTTAAGCTCGAAAAAGGCCACAGTATTGTATTAAAGATAATCACACCACAGCACGCCGAGGCGTTTTGCGCTGTACAGAGATTTGCTCTTCGTGTTCTTTTGTAGGTCGGGATTTATCCCGTCTCGTAAGCTCTACTGCGAGTAGGTAGTGGCTTTAGCCATTAATGAACTAAAAATCATTATCTCATATGTTCGCGACTGAAGTCGCTCCTACAGGTTTGGTATTGGTATTTTTATAAACCGGGATTTTTCCGTCATATTGTCAGGCAAAAACCTGACCTACCGCTGGGACAATAAACTATGAGCGCTAGCTTATAAACCTAAATTAACACCTGTAACATCAACAAAGCTCCTCAATATCAGCTATTGTGTTTTAACATTCTCAGTTTAATTGATTATAAAAAAGACCTAATGACGACTATTGAAAGTGCGATTGATTCAGCCTACCAAGCGCAAATTAAAAATCTCTATAATGCACTAAGCCAAGCTGTACTTGCAGCGAATGGCGATGCAGATGCGATTAGCGCTGCTGAAACAAGTTTCAAAAAAGGCCTAGCCTTTGCCGCTGATATTAGAGCCCGTGCCCTAGCTGCAATAGCATAAACTAAAAAGCCCTGTAAGTTTGTCACCTACAGGGCTTTTATTTAATCTAACTAAAGTCTCTAAAGCTACTTGCTAAGCAACAAAGCCATAAATCAAAGCAGCTACCGCTAATAAGCCTACCGCTAACACGAACAAGGTGCTAAAACGGCCACGGTATTTTTGTAATGCTGGAACTTTATAAACAGCAATCATTGGCATGATGAATAATATCATCGCAATAATCGGCCCTGATAGTTGATCCATCATATCTAAGATACTTGGGTTTTTAACAGCACAAAACCAAATAGCAAAGAACATGATAGCAACACCAATTTTGTCAGCGTTTTTCAGCGACAAACTTGTTTGTTTAGTAACAAGCCCATTAAAGCTTTCTCTTGCTCCTAAAAAATGACCTAAGAAAGATGAAGTGATAGCAATAAACGCGACTAGCGGGCCAAAGGTGGCAATAAATGAGTTGTCAGTAACATTAGCTAAGTATGATAACACGGATACATTTTGTGCTTTTGCTTGCAACATTTGCTCTGGTGTTAATGAAAGTACACACGAAAATACAAACAATAGAACGAACACTATCAGTAATAAACTGGTGCGCTTTAGAATCGCCTCGGACTTAGCTGTCGCTTGTTTACCATAATGACCTCGCTGTACGTTTACAAAGCTTGAGATCGCCGCTGCGTGGCTAAATGAGAACACTATAATAGGAATTGACAGCCATAACGTTTTACTAAAGCCTGCAAACTCAGGAAAGGCCATATTGGGTACTTGCCAGCTCGGAATTAAATACAACGATAAAAACAATAAAATACCGACTAACGGATACACTAAAATAGCAAAAGCACGCAACATTAGCCTTTCACCACCGAGCATCAAGCTGATCATACTGGCAACTAAAACTCCTGAAAGCAATACTCTAGAAGGTGCTTCCATACCTAATTGGTTTACTATAAAACTATCAACAGTATTGGTTAGGCCAACACCATAGATCAGTAAAATTGGAAATATTGATAAAAAATACAATAATGAAATTAATCTACCAGCATTCACACCAAAATGCTCTTCAACCACATCGGTAAAATCAGCATCTTTGTTCTTTGATGACAATACAAAACGCGCTAAACCACGGTGGGCTAAGAAAGTCATTGGAAACGCTAAACACGCTAAAATGATCAGCGGCCAAAAGCCACCAATACCAATATTAATTGGCAAAAACAAAATACCGGCACCGACGGCAGTACCAAAAAGACTCAACACCCATTGGGTATCATGAAAGTTCCATTTCGGTTTACTTGTTGTCACTGCGTCAAACTGCGCAGCATCAGTGGAAGAGTTCATGCACTTCACCTATTAGTATAATAATTTGGCAAGAGCATATAGAAATCAACACATTATTTCAGTTTTTGGCGACATAATTAACTAAATATTACAGCCTATTTTGTAATTACTGAGTTACTTACTGTCATGAATTTGAAACAGTCATAAAATCAAAATTCTTTAGCTGATAGAGGAAATAAATTTGCG